>NZ_JAPFQV010000018.1:0-88489 GCF_033804685.1 Micromonospora sp. RTP1Z1 | reverse complement strand
AGACGAAGTCATCCACGGTCAGGCGTGTCACTAGGGGTTTTCGCCGTTTCCACCAGTCTGCAACGCCCTGACCTGCACCTTCAGGCCCGGGCGCCGACTATATCGACGCGAACCTGCGGAACGCAGGAGATGCGAGTGGATCTATTGCACAGCAGGTCAGCGCCTACTTGTCGGCCAGGTGCGCCAGCTCTGCCAGGACCGGCTCGGCGTCGGGCCGCGCTGCCCCTGGTAGCGGGAGCCGTAGACCGCCGAGCCGTACGGATGCTCGGCGGGCGACGAGAGCCGGAAGATGCAGAGCTGACCGATCTTCATTCCGGGCCAGAGGGTGATCGGCAGGTTCGCCACGTTGGAGAGCTCCAGCGTGACGTGGCCGGAGAAGCCCGGGTCGATGAAGCCGGCGGTCGAGTGGGTGAGCAGCCCGAGCCGGCCCAGGGAGCTCTTCCCTTCGAGGCGGCCGGCGAGCTGGTCGCCGAGTGAGATCACCTCGAGCGTCGAGGCGAGCACGAACTCGCCCGGGTGCAGCACGAACGGCTCGCCCTCGGGCACCTCCACCATCGAGGTCAGCTCGTCCTGTTGGACCGCCGGGTCGATGTGCGTGTAGAGGTGGTTGTTGAAGACCCGGAAGAGCTTGTCGAGGCGTACGTCGATGCTGGACGGTTGCACCAGCGTGGGCTCGAACGGCTCCAGCGCGAGCGTGCCCGCCTTGATCTCGGAGACCAGGTCGCGGTCGGAGAGCAGCATCGGAACACCATAGCGACCGGTACGGGTGACCTGCGTGTCGGACTGCGCATTCGTACATGTGTTCGATAGAATGCCGGCATGGCTTCCTGGTCCGAGTTCGCCGCCGACGAGCCCCGCCTCGCCGACGAGATCCGCCTTCTCATGCAGCAGTACGGGCCGGGCTTCGGCTACCTTGCCACGGTCCGCGCCGACGGTGGCCCCCGCGTCCACCCGGTTTCGCCGGTCATCACCGACGAGGGGCTCTTCTGCTTCGTCATCGACTCGCCGAAGCGCCGCGACCTCGAACGCGACGGCCGCTACGCGCTGCACTCGTTCCCGCCCGAGGAGCGCGACGACGAGGCGTACGTGGCGGGCCGCGCCCGCCCGGTCACCGACCAGGCCCGGGTGGCCCGGGTGGCCGAGATCGGCCGGGCCGCGCCGCAGGTCGACTGGCGGCTGTTCGAGTTCACCGTCGACGTGGCGATGCTGACCCGGCGCGACCAGGGCGACGCGGCGAGCCCCGGCGGCGGGCAGCCGGCCGTCCAGGTCTGGCTCGACCCGCAGGCGGCGCACCCGACCGGCAACGCCGCGGGCGTACCCGATCAGCGGCCGGCGCGGCGCGGCCGGCACGGCTTCGACACCCGCCGCACGGCGGCCTGACCCCCCCGGTCGAGACCCGGAAGCGGCAGTGCCAGCCCCGTCCTGAGACGGAGCCGGCACCGGCTTCTGCTGGGGGTGTCACGCCGCGCGGTAGGCGTTCCACGCGGTCAGCATGCGGCTCGCCTGACCAGGGGTGAACTGGTACATGCACGAGTCGTAGGTGTAGTCCATGAAGTTGGTGATCGGGTCCAGGCCGGCGGCGGTGCAGGTGTCCCGCCCGGTCGGGCACTGGAACGCCGGCGAAGACTCCGCCGGGGTGTCGGTGACGCTGTCACCCGAGCCGGAGCAACCACCCTGGAAGGTGTGGTAGAGGTTCAGCCAGTGGCCGACCTCGTGGGTGCCGGTGTCGCCCTGGTTGTAGTTGGTGGCGGTGCCGCCCGGCAGCGACTCGCTGAGCGCGACCACGCCGTCCATGCTGTTCAGCTTGCGCGTCGGGAAGGTCGCCCAGCCGAGCAGGTTGTCGCTGAGCTCGCCCAGGTAGAGGTTGAGCGTGTTCTTGCCGCCCTCGCGCAGCGAGCTCTTCATCTGCCGCTCCGCCGAGGAGCCCTGCACGATCGGGTACCAGGCGGCGTTGGTCACGTGTTGGACCTTTTGCAGCTGGAAGCCGAACGCGGTGGGCGCGCCGCCGGTGGTGCCGGCGTAGGCCTTGTTGAGCACGTCGATCTGCGCGGTGACCAGCGAGTCCGGAATGTTGCCGCCGGCCCGGGTGGTGTCGCGCTGGATGACGTGGACGACGACCGGAATGGTGACCGTGGCCAAGGGGGCGGCACCGGCGCCGGCGCGGAAGTTCGCCCGCTCGCGCAGCGCGCTGGCGAGGTCGGCCTCGCGGTCACGGACCTGCTTGGCGGTCAGCTCGTTCGGGTCCAGCTTGGCCGAGCCGCCCTTCTTGACCCGCGCGTCCGAGTGGACGTCGGTCGGCTCGGCGCAGGATGCGCCGGGGGCGGCCGACAAGACCGAAGCAGCGGGAACGACGCCCACGGCAGCGGTGCTGAGCAGCAGCGCGAGGGTCGTCGACGCGACGCCGGCGGCACGCCGGGTCAGCAGGTTGGGACGAAGTCCCATGGGCCCACCTCTTTCTGGCGGCACGACAGGGGGTATGTCGCGCCGTGGCTGGGAACGTGTGGGTGACGTTACAACTGATCGACGGATTTGAGAACGGGCATATGTTGCCGCAGTGAAACTTTCTGCTGCATAGGTGCCGGTCAGTGCTTCCAAGATCGTTTCGGGGTGGTTTCGCCGGCGGCGGGGGCCGCGGATGGGCTCGCCGGAGGTACCTGGATGCACCGGCGCGGTGACCTCAGGTACAGTGGTGCCGCCTGCGGGTGTAGTTCAATGGCAGAACATCAGCTTCCCAAGCTGACAGTGCGGGTTCGATTCCCGTCACCCGCTCCACGATCAAGGCCCTGGTCAGGACGCGAGTCCCAGCCAGGGCCTTCGACATTCCAAGATCTGCAATCATGCGGGCGTGCCATTGGCGTGCCATTAGCCCTGGTCGAGGTAGGCCCCGTGTAGCCCGCGTCGGGGCCGTCGCGGCGGGACATCGTGACCGTCCCGGCTCGTCGATAATGATCGACATGACGATCCGATACGCCGAGGTGCTCGGCCCGCTGCGTGAGGCGTACGACTTGGACGCGGCGTCGCGTGACGCGCTCACCAAGGAGCCGTGGAAGCTAGCGGAACGGCAGGCGTTCCGTGACCGGCTGGCGCCGGGCGCGCGGCTGCTGGAGATCGGCGCCGGTACCGGACAGGACAGCGTCTACTTCCAGCAGGAGGGCTTTGCCGTCGTCGCGTCCGACCTCTCGCCGGTGATGGTCGAGCTCTGTCGGGCCAAGGGCATCGAGGCCTATGTCATGGACTTTTTGCACCTGGATTTCCCGGTTGGCTCGTTCGACGCGGTGTTCGCGATGAACTGCCTGCTGCACGTGCCCAACCACGACCTGCCCGCGGTACTCGCGGCGATCCGGGCGATCCTGCGCCCCGGCGGGCTGTTCTTCGTCGGCGTGTACGGAGGCAACGAGAGCGCCGAAGGTCCCATCAGCGACGACCAGCACGAGCCGCCGCGCTTCTTCTCGTTTCGCACCGACGAGCAGCTGCTCGGCTTCGCCGCCGCGTCGTTCGACGTCGTGGGCTTCCACCCCGTAGACGTCGGCCGCGGCCACCGGTTCCAATCGCTGACGCTGCACCGTCCGGACCTCGAATAACGGAGCACCGTCCATGGGCTGTGTTCGTCGGCAGGTCAAAGCCATTCCTCACACCGAACCCATCTTTGAAACACGGCCTAGTCCCACCACATGCTTGACGGTTGACCTAGGACGCGGACAGCAGCCAGATTCCTCGACATCTGGCGGCGGGGCGTGATGAGTGGCCACTGCCGAATTGGCCTCTTAGAGGATCAAGGCGGCGCCGGCCCGGCCCCGGCCTGCTGGCGACCTCCGGCCGGCATCGGCCGGGCCGGCCGGCCACACGTGGGGACGATCAAAAGACCTCGGGGCTCCGCCCCAAACCCCGACCCTCCTCAGAGATCAGCCGCGGATCACCTCGCCGGGCACCACAAGGGCTACCAGCCTCCCCGACGAGGAGATCCGCTCATCGGATCAGGCACTGCCCACCTACGACGGGACCCACCTCAATCGATCGTCGTTCTGGCGCACACGCAGAATTCGTTGCCTTCGGGGTCGGCAAGCACGACGTAGGGGTCCCTCGGATCGTCGTCGTGCCGTACGTAACTGGCACCGAGTCCGACGAGGCGTTGCACCTCACCCTCTTGGTCGTCGCTGTAGAGATCGAAGTGCATTTGATCGCGGGCGCTGACCGGACTGGCTGCGACCTGTAGCGAGACGTTGACCCGAGGCCCACGCAATACCCGGAAGCGGCCATCATCGCTGCCGGGACCAGGAGTGAGATCCAGCGCAGCGGCCCAGAACTTCGTCATGGTCTCAAGATCGGAACAATTGATCACGACACTACCGAGACGTATCCCCATGGTCTTCTTTTACCCCGAAGGCGCGGCGCGGGCCATCCGTGGGCCAGTAGCCGGGGCGCACAGGGGGCGGCGGGTTCAGCCGGTGGAAGCATTTGCCTCGACGAGTTCGGTGAATATCTCGGAGGGCTTCTTCCAATCGTGGATCTTACGGGGTCGGTCGTTGATCTCGGAAGCCACCATTGCCAGATATTTGGGGTCGGAGGTGATTGGGACGCCCTTGGGGAAGTACTCGCGCAGGATCCGGTTGGCGTTCTCGTTGCTGCCGCGTTGCCAGGGTGAGTGCGGGCGGGCGAAGTACACCGGCAGCCCGGCGGCGGTGATCCGGGCGTGGCCGGCCATCTCCGACCCGCAGTCCCAGGTCAACGACCTGGCGAGCTGTGGCGGTAGGGTCCCGGCGGCGGCGATGATCGCGTCGCCGACGGTCAGGGCGTCCCGGCCGGTCAGCGGGACCAGGACCACGAACCGGGAGGTGCGCTCGACCAGCGTCGCTACCGCGCTCTTGCCTGCCTTGCCGATGACCAGGTCGCCTTCCCAGTGCCCGGGGACCTGTCGACCCTCGACCTCGGCGGGGCGTTCGTCGAGGTAGCGGGGTTCACGGATCCGCGGCGCAGGCTGGGGGCGAGACCCGCCACGACGGGCGGTGCGGCCGGTGCGTAGCCGGATCAACTCCCGAGCCAGAGTGGACACCGGCTGGGCGTACACCCACTGGTAGATCGCCTCGTGAGACACCCGGTAAGCCTGATCGTCGGGGTAGTCGAACGCCAGCCGACCCGCGATCGACGCCGGCGACCAACCCAGCCGCAGACGCTCGCGTACCACCTCCCGCAGGCCCGGGGCCCGCTCGACCGCCCACGTCTTCGGCCTACACCGGACAACCGTCGCCGCCGCGTCGGCCGCCGCGGCCCGGTACCCGGCCCGGCCGCCGTGCCGGGCAACCTCCCGCGACACCACCGACGGATCCCGGCCGATCAGCACACCGATCTGCTTGTACTCCAAGCCTTCGGCCAAGCCACGGGATATCTCTTCCCGATCAGCCAAGGTCAACATTGCACGCACGGCGGCACATCCTGCCCCACCCAACCGGCAAGATCAAATGCTACGACCGGCTGAACCTGCCGGCACGAGCGGACACTAGGCGCAACTGGAGCGGCCACCAGCTGCAGGCGTTTCGGGCATCACGGTCGGCTGAGGACGCTCTTCCAAACTGGCGGTGCCGTTGGAGCCTGGCTACGTCACGTCCGGGGATTCGCCACGTCTGCTATCACGTGGCCGGTACCTGAGGAGGCCGAGTGCGAGGAACACGACCGCCACGGCCGCCAGCGTCCACGCTGTTGCGGGGCCGAACGCGCCGCTGAGTCGGCCGAGATACCCCACTGCGAGTAACAAGAAGGAGAGCCCACCGCAGAGAAACCACATCCCTGCATCGACCGGGCGTCTCCACCTCCTTTGGGCAAAAGGCGACATGCGGCGCGTCAGTAGTAGACGAAGACCGTAGCCGGCTAGGGCCAGGCCGCCGATGCCCAACAGCACTTGGAACAAGTCCCGGGGGTCCATAGATCTGCCTCTACCCGGGGGGCCTGGTTGGCAACCAGGTCGAGGCAAGGGCGGGCCGCCTTGACAGCAGCGATTGACAGCAACGGCCTCGGACTGTGACGCACGGGCGAGGACGCCAGCAGGCTCTGTGCCAGGGGCCAAGCGCCGGTCCGGACCGACTGGGACAGCACCGCCGAGGCTACGGATCAGGCGGTCGCGGCATGCCAGCCACGTGCCAGTAGTCGGTGTCCCGGACGGGCACGAGCGGGCGTGAGTCGTGGCCCACTCCCCTGCCGCCAGCAGGCGTTTCGGGCATCTCGGCGCGGTGATCTTCGTCCTTCCAAACTGGCGCTCCCGGGTCCAAGCTCCAGCTACGCCGAGAACTGCCGGTACACCGCGAGAAGTAGCAGAGCGATGCCGACCGCAGCCGTTGCCCAGCCGGCGCGCAGAGTTGCCGTTGGATGGCGAGGCCACCAGCCGCCCGGAGCCCAGGCAGGGAGGAGGGGATCCTTGCCTCGGGACCGACGCCGCCGATACACGTAGCCCTGGCCAACCGAGATGAGGCCAAGGACGATGACCAACAGCGCGAAGAGCGCCAGTTCCATCGGCTGCGCTTCGGCTCCCGCTGCAACAAGCATCTACAGATCATGACTTGTCCTGCCCGGCATGCCATTAGCGTGCCATTGGGCGAGGACAGCACGGGCCAGCCGAGGCCACGAGAGACCGCCGAGACCAGGCCGTCACGCCAGTAGCCAGGCAGACATCGACAATTCCCAAGCTGACAGTGCGCTTCGAGTGCGGTCAGCGGAGCAGGCCTGGCGTTCGGTTTCCGCGACCGCCAGGCCGTCTCCAGGCCGTCACAGGTTCGCGACCGGCCACCGATGTCCCCCACGCCTCACCACCCCCGCCGCAGGTGACAGGCACGATGACCACCGCCACCAGTGACAGCCAAGCCCGCATGGCATCTCTGGCGCACCTGGCCGACCCGTTGACGGCGGAAGGGGCCCCCGCCGCGTGGGAGCCCCTTCCGGCGGATCAGCCCGGTCGGCCGTAGCTGTTGATCTGGCCGTCGTCGACGCGTTTCATCGTGATCGGCTTGCCGGACTGGGAGGCGTGCACCACCCAGCCGCCGCCGACGTACATGCCGACGTGGTGCAGGTCGCTGTAGTAGAAGACCAGGTCACCGGGGCGCAGTTCGCTCCGGCTCACCCGGCGGGTGACGTCGTGCTGCTGCCGGGCGTTGTGCGGCAGCGAGACGCCGGCCTTGCCCCAGGCGGCCATGGTCAGGCCGGAGCAGTCGTAGTGGTCCGGGCCGGCGGCGCCCCAGACGTAGATCTTGCCGATCTGGGCGCAGGCGAACTTGACCGCGACCCCGGCGGGGCCGCCCGGATAGCCGGACGGGCAGGGCGCGGGCCGCAGCGGGCCGCCGCCACCGCTGCCGTAGACCTTGAGCCGGAGCTTGTCCAGCTTGGCGATCTCGGCGTTGATCTGCGTTTTCTTCGCCGCGAGCTGGGCCTCGGTCCGAGTGAGCTGGGCGACCATTTGGTCCAACGGCTTCTTCTTGGCGGCCAGCTCGTCGCGGAGTTCGACGACGTTGCGCACCTGCTGCTGCTGGCGGTGGGCGAAGCGGTCGAGCAGTTCGAGGCTGGCGACCACGTCGCCCGGCGAGCGGCTGCCCAGCAGCGCGTTCACCGTCGACATGCTTTCGCCCTTGTACGCGTTGACGGCGAGGCCGCCGACCTGGCCCATGGCGAGGTCGACCTGGAGCTGCAACGGGGCGATCTGCTTGGCCAGGGCGTCCGCCTGCTTGCGCTTGACGGCGAGGTCCTGACGGGTGGCGTTGTGCTGCTCGATGATCGGTTCGAGCTTGTTCCAGTCCTGGTCGATCTGGCGCTCGATCTCGGTGACCGACGGTTCTGCATGGGCCGCCGTGGCGCCGCCGGTCAGGATGACGGCGGTGCCGGCCAGGGCGGCGAGGGCGGTGGTGAAGCGGGACCAGCGTGGACGCGGCGGAGCCGTCATCCGGTCTGTCGACCGGACCGACGGTGGCCGCGGGGCATGGTATGCCACCGGGCTTTCGTTCTCCTTCTTCGCTGACCGCCTACCGGGTTAGCTGACGGGTTCGGACGGGAAGGGAGCCGCCCTACCGCAGTGCTGCGGATTCACCCCAGATACCTGGGTCCCCGGCTCACCCGGAGGCGACTCGGCGGTGTCGGACCGTCACCACCCGGGTTGGACGATGCACACACCGGTCGACGATTGACCAGAGTAGAGATCTCCGTTATCGATCCGCAACCCGCGACGCCGTGACACTCCGTACCCGATGCCCGGAACGGGCGGGGAACCGCTGAAGAAAACTTTCATCCAACATCATTGACAGGTAAGTATTGACCCGGAGCCATGTCCGGGGCGAGGGTGAGCACGCAGTTACCCCCACCTGACCTGGAGGTTCCATGCACCTCTCACCCGTGCCGCCGCGCGGCCGGATCCTGCTCGCCGCCGCCATCGCGGCGGCCACCGCCCTCCTCACCGCCGGACCGGTCGCCGCGCAGCCCCTCACCGCCGGACCGGACGAACCCATCGACCGCCAGCAGCAGTACGCCGCCGCCGCGGCCGAGTACGGCGTGCCGGAGAACGTCCTGCTCGGCGTGTCGTACCTGGAGTCCCGCTGGGACACCCATCCCGGCCAGCCCAGCACCAGCGGCGGCTACGGCCCGATGCACCTGACCGACGCCGAACAGGTCGCCGCCACGCCGTCCAGCGCACACGTCGACGAGAACGAGGACCCCCGGGGCGACGAGTCCCGGCCTCTGGTCGTCGACACCGCCGCGGCGGCCGAGCCGACCGGGGACCTGCTGCCGTCGGCGTCCCTGCAGACCCTCGACGCCGCCGCCGCGCTCACCGGCGTAGCCGAGGAGACGCTGCGCACCGACGCCACCGCCAACATCCGCGGCGGGGCGGCGCTGCTCGCGTCGTACCAGAAGGAACTGGCCGCGCCGGTCGGCGCCGGCAGCGACCCGGCGGCCTGGTACGGCGCGGTGGCCCGGTACTCCGGCGCGGACACCGAGGATGCCGCCGCCGCCTTCGCCGACGAGGTGTACGACCAGATCCGCGTCGGCGCCAGCCGGACCACCGACGACGGCCAGCGGGTCACCCTCGCCGCCCGCGAGGTGACCCCCGACGAGTCCGGGCTGCACCGGCTCGGGCTGCGCCGCGCCGAGCGGCCGGACGGCCTGGAATGCCCGGTCCGCCTCGCCTGCGAGTGGATCCCCGCGCCGTACGAGCAGTACGGCCCGAAGCCGGGCGACTACGGCAACCACGACCTCGGCGACCGGCCGGCCCAGCAGAAGATCGAGTACATCGTCATCCACGACACCGAGGGCTACTTCGGCCCCAGCGTGAAGCTGGTGCAGACCAAGACCTACCTGGGCTGGCACTACACGCTGCGCTCGGTCGACGGCTACGTGGCCCAGCACATCAAGGCGAAGGACGTCGGCTGGCACGCCGGCAACTGGTACGTCAACGCCAAGTCCATCGGCATCGAGCACGAGGGCTTCGCCGGCCACGGCACCTGGTACACCGAGGCGATGTACCGGACCTCGGCCAAGCTGGTCCGGCACCTGGCGCTGCGGTTCCAGATCCCGCTGGACCGGCAGCACATCCTCGGCCACGACAACGTCCCCGGCACCACCGCCGGGACCGTGGCCGGGATGCACTGGGACCCGGGCCCGTACTGGGACTGGTCGCATTACTTCGACCTGATGAAGGCACCGTTCCACTCGACCGGCACGCCGCACACCGGCCTGGTCACCATCGACCCGGACTACGCCACCAACCAGCCGGCCTTCGTCGGCTGCAACCAGCAGCCGCCGGGCGTCCCGAAGCCCACCCCGCCGGCCGCGCCCTGCCCGCTGCGCGGCTCCTCCTCGGTCGTCCTGCACACCGCGCCGAGCGACACCGCCCCGCTGGTCAACGACCGCGGGCTGCGGCCGAACGGCACGCCGGACACCATGTACATCTCCGACCACGGCGCCCGCGCCTCGGCCGGTCAGACGTACGCCCTCGCCGACGTCCAGGGTGACTGGACCGCGATCTGGTACCTCGGCCAGAAGGCCTGGTTCCTCAACCCGGCCTCGGCACCCACCGCCAAGTGGGCGCAGGGCTTCGTGGTGACGCCCAAGCCGGGCAGGACCACCATCCCGGTGTACGGCCGCGCCTACCCCGAGCAGGCCGCCTACCCGGCCACCATCCCGTACCAGACCATCTCGCCGCTGCAGTACACCTTCCCGGCGGGCCAGCGGTACGCGCTCGGCGGCGTCCTGCCGGGCGAGTACTACCGGGCGGTCTCCTTCGACGGCTCCGCCCCCGGTGACCGGACCGTGGTCCGGGGTGAGAACCGGTACGTGCAGATCCAGTTCGGCCACCGGGTGATGTTCGCCAACCTGGACGACGTGCTGATCCTGCCGGCCGCGGTGGGCGCGCCGCGGTAGTCACCGCACGCACGAGGAAGGCCCCCGGTCAGCTCGACCGGGGGCCTTCGTCGTCGGATCGGATCAGGTGACCCGGCGGTAGCCGGCCACCGGCTGTGTGCTGACCTTGCTCACCTGGACCGGCTTGCCGGTCCGGGGTGCGTGCACCATCAGCCCGTTGCCGAGGTAGAGGCCGACGTGATGCAGGTCGGAGCCGAAGAAGACCAGGTCACCAGGGCGGGCGTCGGACCGGGAGACCGCCCTGCCCTCGTTCCACTGCGCGCCGGTGAAGTGGGTCAGGTAGATCCCGGCCGCCTTGTAGGCGTACTGGGTGAGGCCCGAGCAGTCGAACGAGTTCGGGCCGGTCGCGCCCCAGACGTACGGATCGCCGACCTGGGCGCAGGCCGTCTTGATCGCGGTCCGCGCGGCGTTGCTCACCACGCCGTCGATGGCGGGGCAGCCCTCGACCCGCACCGAAGTCTTCGGCAGCATCGCGGTCAGCCGCTTGATCTCGGCGTCGATCTGCTTCTTCTTCGCGGCCATTTCGTTCTGCTGCTTGGTCTGGGTGATGATCAGCGCGTCCAGCTTCGCCTTCTGCGCCTGGTACTTGTCGCGGATGGCGAGCACCCCGGCGACCTGCTTGCGCTGCTGGGCGGCCAGCCGGTCGAGGATGGTGAGCTGCTCGGCGAGCGTCCCGGGCTTGGCGTCGACGAGCAGGGCGCCGACCTCCTGGGACGGGCCCTGCATGTAGTAGCGGGAGGCCAGTTCGCCGACCCGGTTCATGGCGAGCGTGGACTGGAGCTCCAGCGGTGCCATCTTCTTCTGCAGGTCCGCCGACTTCTTCTGGTTGACCTTCAGCTGGGCGCGAATCTTGTTGAAGCCCTCGATGGTGGGCTCCAACTGCTCCCACTGCTTGTCGATCTGCGCGTCGATCTCGTCCACCGAAGGCGCGGCGTGCGCCGGCGCGGCGACGAGTCCGGCGCCGACCGCGACGGCCGCGACCAGGGTGAGCAGACGATGTACGACCCGGCGAACGCCGACTGGTCGGACGGACGGCTGACTCCGGGCGTGACGATGGGGGGGCATGGATGCCACCGGCACCGACTCCTTTGCGACCGACCGCCCGGGCGCCTCGCGAGAGGGAAGATCGAGGCAGACGACCCACAGCGGTCGGTGCCCCACATTAGGGAAGGCCCGGGGTTATATCAAGGCGACCTTTGTCCAATCACGTTTGTGCAACCGCTTGCACACCAAGGGTATTCGTTCACTTGCCAACGATCGCCGTCAATACGTCATCGAGTGTCACCACACCGAGCGGCCGGCGGCCGTCGCTCACCAGGACCATGTGCCGCCGCTCCCGCCGCATCGACAGCAGCAGGTCGGCCAGCGTACGGTCCGGCGGCACCACGGCCAGCGGCCGGTAGATCTCGGCCGGCACCGGGGCCCGGCGGCTCGCGCCGGCGTACCCGAGCACGTCCTTGACGTGCACGAAGCCGAGCACCCGGCGGGTGGACCGCTGGACCACCGGGAAACGGGACCGGCCGGTGCCGGTGGCCAGCACCTCCAGCGACGCGGGTGAGACGTCCTCGGCCACCGTGGTCACCGTCGACCACGGCTGGAGCGCGTCCGCCGCCGTCCGGCTGTGCAGCGCGAGCGCGCCGGTGATCCGGGCATGCTCCTCCGCGTCCAGCAACCCCTCGGTACGCGCCTGGGAGACCAGCCCGGCCAGCTCCTCCGCCGTGAACACGGTCTTCACCGCGTCGGTCGCCTCGACCCGCCACAGTCGCAGCACCTGCCGGGCCGACCACTTCATCGCCAGCAGCAGCGGCTTGGTGGCCACGCAGAACGCCAGCATCGCCGGCCCCAGCCAGAGCGCCGACGGCTCCGGGCCGGCCAGGGTGATGTTCTTCGGCACCATCTCGCCGACCACGGTGTGCAGGAAGACCACCACCCCGAGGGCGATCACGAACGCCACCGGGTGCACGACGCCGACGGGCATCCCGAGTGCCTCGAACGGCGACTCCAGCAGATGCGCCAGGGCCGGCTCGGCGATCGCGCCCAGCCCCAGCGAGCAGACCGTGATGCCGAGCTGCGCCCCGGCGATCATCAGCGGGATCTGGTTCATCGCCGACAGCGCCCACCGGGCCCGCTTGGAACCGGCCGCGAGCGGTTCGATCACCGTACGGCGGGAGGCGATCAGCGCGAACTCGCTGCCCACGAAGAAGGCGTTGCCGAGTAGCAGCAGGACGGCGACCAGCAGCTCACTCATCGTCGTCGGGCTCCTCCGGGCGGAGCACCCGGACCTGCTCGATCCGGTGCCGCTCGACCTCGACGACGGTGAACTCGTACCCGCCCTCCTCGACCGTCTCGCCCGGCACCGGGATGTGCCCGAGTCGGGCCATCAGGAAGCCCGCCAGAGTCTCGTACGGGCCCTCGGGCAGCCGGAAGCCGGTCTGCTCCGCCAACTCGTCCTCGCGCAGCACACCGTCCACCAGGACGGTCCGCTCGCCGCCCGGCACGGTCAGCTCGGCCGGCCCGAGGTCGTCGACCGCGTGCGGGTCGAACTCGTCGGCGATCTCCCCGACCAGCTCCTCGACCAGGTCCTCCACGGTCACCACGCCGTCCGTGCCGCCGTACTCGTCGACCACGATCGCCAGGTCGGCGCCGGCCGCCTTCAGCGCGGCCAGGACGCCGTCCAGGTCCAGGCTCTCCGGGACGTACACCGGTTCGCGGGCGACCGCGGCGACGGCGGTGGACGCCCGCTGGGCCAGCGGCACACCGAGCGCGTCCGGCACCCCGGCCACCCCGGTGACCAGGTCCAGCGTCTCCTCGAAGACCGGGAACCGGGTCCGCCCGGTCTGCTGGGAGAGGCTCAGCAGTTCGGCGACCGTGGCGGTGGCCCGCAACGCGATCACGTCGACCCGGGGCGTCATCGCCTCGGCGGCCCGCTTGTCGCCGAAGCGGATGGTGCGGCGCAGCAGCATCGCGGTGTCCGACGGCAGCGCGCCGGCCCGGGCGGAGATCGCCGCGAGCAGTCCCAGTTCCTCCGGTGACCGGGCGCTGGCCAGCTCCTCCTGCGGCTCCACGCCGAGCTGGCGGACCAGCTGGTTCGCGGAGTTGTTCAGCCCCCGGATCAGCCAGCCGAACGCCCGGGCAAAGCCGCGCATCGGCGCGGCGGTGGCCAGCGCGGTCGGCATCGGCCGGGCCAGCGCCAGGTTCTTCGGCACCAGCTCGCCGAAGAGCATCGAGATCAGCGTCGCGAGGGCCAGGGCGAGCAGCGGACTGAACCGCTCGACGCCGCCGACGGGTCGCAGCAGCGGCGTGAAGAGCCGGGCCAGGGCCGGTTCGGCCAGGTAACCGGTGAGCAGCGCGGTGATGGTGATGCCGAGCTGCGCGCCGGAGAGCTGGAAGGAGAGTTCCCGCAGCGCCGTTCGTACGGTGACGGCCCGGCCGTCGCCGTCGGCGGCCCGCCGGTCGATCTCGGCGCGGTCGACGGTGACCAGGGCGAATTCGGCCGCGACGAAGAACGCGTTGCCGGCGGTCAGCAGCGCGAAGCCGACCAGGGGCAACAGCGTGCCGAGCAACAGGCCGTCGATGAGCGAGATTGTTCCACGGGCCGGCCCGGGGCACGACGTCACGCCCGGCCGTGGTGGCGGGCACCTCCTGAGACGACGATGCGGTGGCACCTCGTGGGTGCCACCGCCGTCGTGTGTCCGCTTTCGCGGGGGTACGACCTCAGCCGGCGACCGGCGCGGTCTCCTTCTCACCCGGCGCGACGTCCGGCTTGACCGAGCGGAGCAGCACGCTGGCCACGTCGATGACCTCGACCTGCTCGCCGGCGCCCTTGCCGTTAACCCCGTCGTTGAGCATCGTCGAGCAGAACGGGCAGCCGACCGCGACGGTCCGCGCCCCGGTGGCGATGGCCTCCTCGACCCGGTCCACGTTGATCCGCTTGCCGATCTTCTCCTCCATCCACATCCGGGCGCCGCCGGCGCCGCAGCAGAAGGAGCGCTCGCTGTTGCGCGGCATCTCGGTGAGCTCGCCCTGGATGGCGTCTCCGAGCACCTCGCGAGGCGCGGCGAAAACCCGGTTGTGCCGGCCCAGGTAGCAGGGGTCGTGGTAGGTCACGCCGCCGTCGACCGGCTGCACCGGGGTGAGCTTGCCCGTGCTGACCAGGTGGGCCAGGAGCTGGGTGTGGTGGACCACCTCGAACTCGCCGCCGAGCTGGCCGTACTCGTTGCCCAGGGTGTTGAAGCAGTGCGGGCAGGTGGCCACGATCTTGCGCTTGGCCTTCTCCCGACCCTCGAACGCCTCGTTCAGGGTCTCCACGTTCTGCTGGGCGAGCATCTGGAAGACGAACTCGTTGCCGATCCGGCGGGCCGGGTCGCCGGAGCAGGTCTCGCCCTCGCCGAGGATCGCGAACGTCACGCCGGCCTCGTTGAGCAGCGTGGCGACCGCCCGGGTGGTCTTCTTGGCGCGGTCCTCGAACGCGCCGGCGCAGCCGACCCAGAACAGGTACTCGAAGTCCTCGACCTCGCCGACCCGCGGCACCTCGAAGTCGAGGCCCTTCGTCCAGTCCTCGCGGGTGTTCTGCGGGGCGCCCCACGGGTTGCCCTTGTTCTCCAGGTTGCGCAGCATGACGCCGGCCTCGGACGGGAAGCTCGACTCGATCAGCACCTGGTAGCGACGCATGTCGACGATGTGGTCGACGTGCTCGATGTCGACCGGGCACTGCTCGACGCAGGCGCCGCAGGTGGTGCAGGACCAGAGCACGTCCGGGTCGATGACGCCGCCCTCCTCGGCGGTGCCGATCAGCGGCTTCTCGGCCTCGGCGAGGGCCAGCACGTCCATGTGGGCGAGCTGCGCCGCGGTGGCCTTCTCCTCACCGGTCAGGTCCTTGCCGCCGCCGGCCAGCAGGTACGGCGCCTTGGCGTACGCGTGGTCGCGCAGGCTCAGCACGAGCAGCTTCGGCGACAGCGGCTTGCCGGTGTTCCAGGCGGGGCACTGCGACTGGCAGCGGCCGCACTCGGTGCAGGTGCTGAAGTCCAGCAGGCCCTTCCAGGAGAACTGCTCGACCTGGGCGACGCCGAACTGGTCCTTCTCGGGGTCGGCCTCCTCGAAGTCGAGCGGCTTGCCGTCGCTCATCATCGGCCGCAGCGCGCCGAGGCCGGAGCCGGCGGGCTTGGCCGGCTCGCGCTTGAAGAAGATGTTGGGGAACGCCAGGAAGCGGTGCCAGGCGACACCCATGGTGACGTTGAGCGAGATGACGATGAGCCACGTCATCGAGATGACGATCTTGATCAGGGCGGCGACGCTGACGCCGGCCGTCCAGGCCGGGAGCGCGGCGCCGACCGCGTGGCTGAGCGGGGTGGCCCAGACCGGGTACTCGAAGTGGTCGGTGGCCACCTTGAAGCCTCGGATCACGAAGCCGAAGATCAGGACCAGCAGCACGACCCACTCGACGAAGTAGCCCTGCCACATGGTCGAGCCGGTGAACCGGGACCGGTTGCCGGGCCGGTTGGGCCGGTTGCGCAGCCGGATCGCCATCAGCACCAGGATGCCGACCAGGCCGAGGATGCCGATGAGCTCGGTGGCCAGGCCGAAGACCGTCCAGTGCCCGATGATCGGCAGGCCGCCGGTGGTGCTGACCACCTCGAAGTACGCCTCGAGCACCAGCAGCGACAGCACGATGAACCCGACCATCACGAACCAGTGCGCGGCGCCCACCAAGCTCCACTTGAGCATGCGGGTGTGACCGGCGGTCTCCACCAGCATGGTCTTCGTGCGGGTGCCCTTGTCGGTGAACCGCTCCGGCGCCGGTTGACCCAGCCGGATGACTGCCACCATCTTCATGACCGCGCGTACCGCAAGCCCCACCGCCACGGCGGTGATGGCGGCCGCGAGGATCGTGGTGACGATCTGGACGCTGCCCATCGAGTTGGCCTCCCGGTCTGCTGCATGGTCGAGCGGCTCGGCGACCGGGTACGGCTCACGGCGCGGGTGGCGTTGCGCCGCTCCCGCTGCCCCGACCCGACCGGTCGATGACCTCGCTCCGCTCGGTCATGCAGTGCAGCCTACGCGCAAGGTTACCCAGCAGTAACGTGAGTCATCTCGCATCGGCCACGCCGCCCTGCCGACACCTTAGGTGGACCGGGCGGCGCGCGACGGGCAGGGGCCTCGTGGCGTGACGTACATCCACCGCCCGAGCGGCGACGCGCGCGTGGCCGGCGGCGGCCCACCCGTCGTACGACAGGCCAACGGCCCGGCCCCCGGAAGGGGAACCGGGCCGGACGTCGACCGGGTCAGCGCCAGCGGGAGAGCAGGATCAGCGAGCCGACCATCGCGCCGAAGCCCACCGCGAGGTTCCAGTAGCCCCACGTGGCGACCGGGTACGCCTGCTCGGAGAGGTAATACACGACCAGCCAGCCGATCCCGACGACGATCAGTGCGACGGCGGTGACCGGCAGCCAGACCGGGCTAGGCTTGCGCGTCGCCGCCGTCGCCGTCGGACGCACGTCCGTCGGCGGGGTGTACACCTTCTTCTTGCGGACCTGAGACTTGGGCACGACGCTCTCCAGAGGGGTGACGACCTCGTTCGGCCTGACAACCGGGCGCGGAAGCGACGGTCCATGGCCAATAATGTTTCGACAGCTAGCGTAGTCCCGACGGACCGCCCAGACCACGAATGGGGTCAGGCCGGTGCACGGAGTGACCGGAAAAGGCGGGACCTTTCGGGTCCAGCAGAGCGGTCCGCCCCCTCACGGGCCGGCCCGAGACGACGGGGAAGGAAACGCCCGGTGGAGTACACGTCCGGCGCCGCCTCCTGGCAGAAGGTCCTCCGGCGGGCGGCGGCCGGCCTGCTGCCGCGGCGCGCACGCCAGCGACAACCGGGCTGGTCGATCGCGGTGCCGTTGATCGCCGCCGCGGCGGGACTGCTCTTCACCACCTCCGCGACCACCGCCGGCGGCACCGCACTGCGGGAGGACCGGCGACCCCAGCTCACCCAGCTGATCGAGGACCGCCGCGAGCAGGTCGAGACGAGCGAGCAGCAGGCCGCGCGGTTGCGCGCCGAGGTCGAGGGCCAGACCGCCGCCCTGGCTGACACCGGCGGCCCGATCAAGGCCCAGCGGGACCGGGCCGCCGCCAGCCGGCAGGCCGCCGGATTCACCGCGCTCACCGGCACCGGGGTCACCATCGAGCTGAACGACGCGCGCCTGCTCAACGGCCAGGCTCTGCCCAAAGGTGCCAGCAACGACGACCTGGTCGTCCACCAGGGCGACGTCCAGGCTGTCGTGAACGCGCTCTGGGCGGGCGGGGCCGAGGGCATGTCAATCATGAATGTCCGCGTGCTGAGCACCAGCGCGGTACGCTGCGTCGGTAACACCCTGCTGCTGCACGGCCGGGTGTACTCCCCTCCGTTCAAGATCGTAGCGATCGGCGACCCCACTGCCCTCCAGCAGGCGCTCGCCGCGTCCGAGGGAGTCCGGTGGTTCAAGGAAGCGGTCGACCACTACCAGCTGGGCTACCACGAGATGGTCTCCACGGTGACGGTGCCGGCGTTCGAGGACTCGACCACCCTCCGGTCCGCGAAGGTGCCGCGATGACCCAGGACGGCCGCCCCCCGGGGCAGGACGGGCGCCACCGCGACCAGCGCGAAGACTCCACCGCGCCCATCCCCCGGGTCGACCGGCCGGCACCAGACGCGGCGCCGCCCCGACCCGCGCTCGACCTGCCCTGGCCGGAGCCGACCAGACCCCGCTCGCCGTCGCCCCGTCCGCCGGCGGCCGGCCCCGCCCCGGTGCCGGCGCGCGAGCCCGGCACGCCGGGCCCGACCAGCGCCCACGCCGGCCCGGCCGGCCCGTACCGTTCGCCGCCGCCGGCCTGGCCGGGGAACGCCCAGGCGCGCCCGTCGATGCCGGCCGCCCCGCAACGCCCGGCCGCCACCGCCCACGAGCCACGCCGACCGGACCCTCCCGCCTGGCAGGCCGCGGGACTGCCCGCCACCCCCGGCGTACGTCCGGCGACCGTCGGCGACGCGCCGACCGCGATCATCCCCACGGTGGGTGCCCGGCCGAAGAGTCGACCCGCTGCGACCCCGGACGTCGGCTCACCCGCCACCGGGAACGCCGGACGGGCCGGAAATGCACCTCGGGCCGGAGGCACACCTCGGGCCGGCGACCCATCCGCGGCCGGAGCGCCGGCGGGCGGCGTGATTCGGGCCGGCGCACCGGGCGACGGCGTACCTCGGACGGGAGCGGCGGCCGGCGGCGGCCCGGCGCGGCCGGGAGCCGGCCCGGCGGGTTCCATGGACCCGGCGGCCACCGCCGTGATCCCGGCCGTCACCGGGCGACCGGCCAGCCACCCGGGTCTGGACTTTACGGCGCTGATGGGCGCCGTACCGCCAGTCGGGGACACCGGCGACGCCCCCGACCGCGAGACCGACATGCCGGCCGAGCCGTCCCGTCCGCGCCGGGGTGAACGCGTGGTGCAGCTACGGCCGGAGCAGACCGGTGAGGGCTACAAGAGCGTCTACTCCGAGCTGACCCGCCCCTCGTTCGCCTCGCGGCTGCGGTCCGGCGTCCGGCTCACCGGCGAGGTGCTGATCACCTTCGGCCTGGTGGTACTGCTCTTCGCCGGCTACGAGATCTGGGGCAAGTCGGTCATCGTCGACGCCCACCAGAACGACCTGAACAGCGAGCTGTCCCAGGAGTGGGGCGGTCCCGACCCGACCGTCGGGCCGACCGGGCCCAGTGAGAAGCCCGCGCCGCCGGTGGAGGGCAAGCCGCTCGCCGGCCTCTACATTCCCAAGCTCGACAAGCACTGGGTCGTGATCGAGGGGGTCAGCCCGGACGACATCCGGTACGCCCCGGGCCACTACCCGAAGAGCGCGCTTCCCGGCGAGGTGGGCAACTTCGCCGTGGCGGGGCACCGCATCCGGGCCACCTTCTGGCGGCTCGACGAGCTGAAGTCCGGCGACGACATCGTGGTCGAGGGCAAGACCGAGTGGTTCATCTACAAGGTCTACAACAGCCATGTCGTCAAGCCGAGCCAGGTCGAGGCGGTGGCGCCGGTACCGATGAAGCCGGACGCCAAGCCGACCGAGAAGCTGCTCACCCTGACCACCTGCAACCCCAAGTTCGACAACTACCAGCGCCTGATCATCCATGCCCGGCTGGACCACTCCCAGGCCAAGTCGGCAGGTCGCCCGGCGGAGCTGGGAGGCTGACGATGTACGCGTGGATCTGGCGCAAGCTTCCGTTCGGGCTGGCCGGCAAGCTGGCCGGCTCGGTGCTGCTCGCCGTCGCGACGGTGGCGCTGCTCTGGTTGGTGGTCTTCCCGTGGGCGGAGCCGCTGCTCCCCTTCGACGACGTCCAGGTCACCCAGGAGTCCGGTGACACCGGGGGCCAGGAGGGCGACCTGACCGTGCCCAGCGGCGCGCCCACGGACGAGGAACTGCCGTACAGCACCGAAACGAACAACGCCCCGCCCTCCACCCCGAACAGGTGACCCGATGCGCGTCCTGGTGATCGACAACTACGACTCGTTCGTCTTCAACCTGGTGCAGTACCTCGGCCAGCTCGGCGTCGACTGCGAGGTCCGACGCAACGACGAGATCGACGTCGCCGAGGTCGGCCGGGTCGGTGCGGACGGCGTCCTGCTCTCCCCGGGACCGGGCAGCCCCGACCGCGCCGGCATCTGCCTGGACGTCATCCGGGAGTACGCCGGCAAGCTGCCCCTGTTCGGTGTCTGCCTCGGCCACCAGGCCATCGGCGAGGCCTTCGGCGCGACCGTCACCCGGGCGCCCGAGCTGCTGCACGGCAAGACCTCCGAGGTACGCCACTCCGGGGTCGGTGTGCTCGCCGGGCTGCCCGACCCGTTCACCGCGACCCGGTACCACTCGCTGGCCGTACTGCCGGAGACGCTGCCGGACGAGCTGGAGGTCACCGGCCGGACGGAGTCCGGCGTGGTGATGGCGATGCGGCACCGCACGCTGCCGGTCGAGGGGGTCCAGTTCCACCCCGAGTCGGTGCTCACCGAGGGCGGGCACCTCATGCTGGCGAACTGGCTGGCCGTGTGCGGCTACCCGGAGGCGCTGGAGCGGGCTCCGGAGCTGGCCGCCGAGGTGGACGCCCGCCGCCGGGCCGCCTTCGCCGCCGCCTGACCGGCCAACTCACCGTTACTGAGTGGCCGCCCCGGGTGGCCGGGTGGTGGGCAACGGCCAGCCTCCACCGCCACCGGGCGTGGTCGGCGTACCGCTCGGGTTCGGGCTCGTCGGCGTGCCGCTCGGCGTCTCGGTCGGCGTGGGCTCCGGGATGTCGACCTCGATCGTGACGGTCTTGCCCCGCGGCAGTTTGGTGCCAGGCTTCGGGTTCTGACCGCTCACCTTGCCGGCCTGGTTCGCCGGCACCTCGACGCCGTCCCGGACCTTCACGTCGTAGCCGGAATCCTTCAGCCGCTGGATGGCCAGGTCCTTGGTGTAGCCGCGGACGTTGGGCACCTCGTTGACGTTGCCCCGCGACACCTCCACCTTGACGGTGCTGCTGGGGGCCACCTGGCTACCTTCCTTCGGGTCGACGTCGACGACCGTCCCCTCCGGCAGGCCGCTGTCGACCCGGCTGTCGTCGACCACGAGGCCCAGACCCTCAAGCTGCGGCTTGACGTTCGCGAACTGGGAGCCTTTCAGGCCAGGAGGGATAGTGACCTCCTTCTTGCCGCCGCAGACCTTGATGGTCACGTCCCGTTTCTTCTCCAACTGCGAATCGGCCGGCGGATTCTGCTCGACCACCGTGCCCTTCTCGCAGGTGTTGTTGAGCACCGACTCACCGAGCACCGGGGTCAGGCCCGCCCGCTGGATCTCCGTGAAGGCGGTGGCCTTCTGCTTGCCCCTCAGGTCCGGGACGGTGACCTTGTCGTTGCCGCCCTCGTTGAGCAGCAGGGCGGCGACCAGGGCGATCACGGCGAGCACACCGAGCGCGGCGAAGGTGGCGATCACCCAGGATGAGCTCTTGCGCTTGCCCGGGTCACCGACCCGGGCCGGAACCTGCCGAGCCTGCGGTCCCATCACCTGGGTCTGGTAGCCCCCGGCGGCCGGGGCCATCGGGGCGGTCTCGTCCTCGCGCAGCACTGGGGTGGCCAGCACCGGCCGGCCAGCGGCCGCCCGCAGCAGGTCGGCCCGCATCTCGCCAGCGCTCTGGTAGCGGTTGAGCGGGTTCTTCGACAGCGCCTTGAGCACGATCGCGTCGACCGCCGGGGTGACGTCCGGGTTGATGTCGCTCGGCGTCGGCGGCGCCTCCCGGACGTGCTGGTACGCGACGCTGACCGGGCTGTCCCCGACGAACGGGGGGTGCCCGCAGACCAGTTCGAAGAGCACGCAGCCGGCGGCGTACACGTCGGAGCGGGCGTCGACCGCCTCGCCGCGGGCCTGCTCGGGCGAAAGATACTGGGCGGTGCCGATGACCGCGCTGGTCTGGGTCATCGTGGTGACGCCGCTGGCCAGCGCCCGGGCGATGCCGAAGTCCATCACCTTGACCTGGCCGGTCTGGGTGAGCATCACGTTGCCCGGCTTGATGTCCCGGTGGATGATGCCGTGCCGGTGGCTGAACTCCAGCGCCGCGCACATGTCCGCGCAGATCTCCAGCGCGCGGCGCGGCTGGAGCCGCCCCTCGACGCCGAGAAGCTCCTTGAGGGTCCGTCCGTTGACGAACTCCATCACGATGAACGGCAGCGTCTCGCCGGTCGGCGCGGTCTCCTCGCCGGTGTCGTACACGGCGACGATGGCCGGGTGGTTGAGCGAGGCGGCGTTCTGCGCCTCCCGGCGGAACCGCATCTGGAAGGTGGCGTCCCGGGCGAGGTCGGTCCGGAGCATCTTGATCGCGACATCCCGACCGAGCCGGAGATCGCGACCGTGGTGCACCTCCGCCATGCCGCCGTAGCCGAGCAGCTCGCCGACCTGGTACCTGCCACCGAGCAGGCGGGCCTGCGCTGTCATCGCGTCTCTCGTCCTTCGCTCGTCGTCGTCTCGCCGCCAGCGGGCTGGAGCCGTACCCCACGACGGTACGACGTCCGGACCAGCTCGTCGGCTCCGTGGGCCCGCACCGCGCCGGAGGTCACGCTCACCGGAGCGAGCGCGCCGGTGTCACCGGATGCCGCGCCCGTCCGGTACTTGTAGGAAATCACGCCGGAGCAGAGCAGGACCAGCACGGCCACCAGGACGGCGGCCCACCACAGCCCGGCCCGGGACCGGCGGGGTGCCGGCAGCGGCGGAGCCGGGGCGGCCGGCGGCCGGGGGTACCCCAGCGGGTTGTGCTGGCGGGGCGGCGGAACCGGCGCCGCCCCGCGCGGGGCGACCGGCGACGCCACCGCCGACGGCCGGGCCGCGACCGGCGGGCGCGGCGCCACGGCGGACGGGCGCGGCTGCTGCCGCGACCCGGTGGGGACCTGGGCGCGGGCCGACGGCGCGGCCGGCGACGCCGGTACGCCGGAGGTCGGCTGTGGGTGGGCGCCGGTACGGGCCTGCTGCGACAGCGCCAGCTTGGCCTGCCGGGCGACGCCGGCCAGCGCGGCGGCGCTCGGCCAGCGGGCCGCCGGATCCTTCGCCAGGGCCCGCTCCACGATCGCCTTGACCTGCGGCGGGATGTCGTTGGGCAGCGGCCGGGGCGCCTCGCTGACGTGCTTCATGGCGATCTCGAGCGGGTTGTCCCCCTCGAAGGGACGCCGGCCGGCGAGGCACTGATACGCGACAACGCCGAGCGCGTACACGTCGGACGCGGGGGTGGCGACCGCGCCGGTGGCCTGCTCGGGCGAGATGTAGGAGGCGGTGCCGAGCACCGAGCCGGCCGCGGTGAGCTGGCCGACCAGGTCGGAGCGGGCGATGCCGAAGTCGGTGAGCACCAGCGTGCCGTTCGGCCGCACCAGCAGGTTGCCGGGCTTGACGTCGCGGTGCACGATGCCCTTCTCGTGCGCGGCGTGCAGCGCGTCGGCGGCCTGGGCCAGCAGGGCCATCGTCCGGGCCGGGGTGAGCCGGCCGACCCGGCTCAGCGTCGAGGAGAGGGCGTCGCCCTCGACGTACTCCATCACCAGGAAGGCGACGTTCTGGTCGCTGCCGAAGTCGTAGACGTCGACCACGCCGGGGTGGTTGATGGTGGCCATGGAGCGCGCCTCGCCGCGGAACCGCTCGGCGAAGCCCGGATCGTCGAGCAGCGCCGGGAGCAGGCTCTTCACCGCGACCGTACGGCCCAGCACCTGGTCGGTGCCGCGCCAGACGTCGCCCATGCCACCGCTGGCGATCCGCTCGTCGAGGCGGTAGCGGTTGCCGAGCTGGACGCCGGGGCTGAGCATGTCAGCGGCCCCCGGAGTCGGCGATGGCCGCCTGCATGATCTTGCCGGCGATCCGGGCCGCCTCATGGCTGCCGCCGCTGCCCGCCTGCTCCAGCTCCACGCAGACCGCGGAGATCGGGGTGCCGTTCTTGTCCAGCGCGAAGCCGATGAACCAGCCGTGGTCGGGCGTGTTCGGCCCGGACTGGGCGGTGCCGGTCTTGCCGCCGATGGTGTAGCCGTTGATGGCGGCCGATTTGCCGGTGCCGTTCTGGACCACGCTGACCATCATGTCCCGCAGGTCGTTCGCGACCTGGCCGCTGACCGGCCGGCGCAGCTCGCGCGACTTGGCGGAGTAGTAGCTGGTCGTGCGGTCCGGGGCGAGCAACTGCTTGACCAGGTACGGACGCATCTGGCTGCCGCCGTTGGCGACCGAGGCGGCGACCAGCGCGCCCTGGAGCGGGGTCATCCGTACGTCGCGCTGACCGATGGAGGACTGGGCCAGGGCTGCCGGGTCGGTGGCCCCGCCCGGGGCGGTCATGTCGCCGGTGTGGCTGGCCGCGACGGGCAGGCCGCCCTCGTTGAGCTGCCCGACGGTCAGGTCGTCCTGCTCGAAGCCGAACTGGCGAGCCTTCTCCCTGACCTTGTCCGCGCCGAGCTTCACACCGAGCTGGGCGAAGCCGGTATTGCAGGACTCGGTGACCGCCTGGATCAGCGTCACCTGGTCCTGCGGGCAGATCGAGTCCGCCGCGTTCTTGATCGGCTGGCCGGAGGTCGGCGGGGTCCAGCTCTGCCCGGCCGGAATCCTGGTCTCCTTGCTGAGGCCGTTCTCCAGCGCCGCGGCGGCCACCACAATCTTGAAGGTGGAGCCGGGCGGCAGCGTCTCCGACAGCGCTCGGTTGGCCAGTGGCCGGTCCGGGTCCTTCTCCAGCTGGTTGTACGCCGCCGCGGCCTCGTTCGTGTCGTGGCTGACCAGCGGGTTCGGGTTGAAGCTCGGCATGGAGACCAGCGCCTGCACCGCCCCGGTCCGCGGGTCGATCGCGATGGCCGCGCCCTTCTTCGCCCCGACGTGGTTGTCCTGGAGCTGCTTGAACGCGGTGTCCTGGGCCCGCTTGGAGAGGGTGAGCAGCACGTTGCCGCCGCCGGTCTCCTCCCCGGTGAACATGTCCTTCACCCGGTTGCCGATCAGCTGGTCGCTGGTGCCGGCGAGGAAGTCGTTCTCGATCTTCTCGATGCCGGTGTCGGCGAGGTTGACCGGCTTGTAGCCGAGCACGTGCGCGTACGTCTCCCCGCCCGGGTAGGAGCGCAGGAACCGCAGCTTGCCGCCGGTCTCCTTGCTGAGGGCGTACGCGGTGCCGCCGACCTCGATGTTGCCGCGCTTGCGCTCGTACTCGGCCACCTGGACCCGGCCGTTGTAGTCGCTGTTGCGGTATTCGTCGGCCTTGTAGGCCTGGATCCAGTTCAGGTTCGCGAAGAGCAGGCCGAAGAGGATCATGACGACAACGCCGACGCGGCGCAGGGGTGCGTTCACGGCCGGATCACCTCCGTGGGGGCACCGTGCAGCTGCTCGGGTGGGCCGCCGGACGGGCGGGCTGCCGGACCGCCCGTCTTCACCGGCTGGCGCGCGCCGTCGGAGACCCGGAGCAGGACCGCGATGAGCAGCCAGTTCGCCATCAGCGAGGAGCCGCCGGCGGAGAGGAACGGAGTGGTCTGGCCGGTCAGCGGGATGAGCTTGCTGATCCCGCCGACGATCACGAAGACCTGAAGGCCGAGGGTGAAGGCGAGACCTCCGGCGAGCAGCTTGCCGAACGAGTCCCGCACCGCCAGCGCCGCCCGCAGGCCCCGCTCGACGACCAGCAGGTAGACCACGAGCAGCGCGGAGAGGCCGAAGAGCCCGAGCTCCTCACCGATGCCGGCGAAGATGAAGTCGGTCTGCACCTCGGGCAGCAGGGTCGGCTGGCCGGCGCCCGGGCCAGTGCCGAAAAGGCCGCCGGTGCCGAGGGTGAGCAGACCCTGCACGAGCTGGTAGCCCCGGTCGTACGGCTCGGCGAACGGGTCCAGCCAGATCTGCGCCCGGTCGTAGAAGTTGAGGAACGGGCCGCCGACCGTGCTGCCCAGCAGGTACGCCACGTAGGCGCCGCCGAAGAAGAGGATCAGACCGATGAGCAGCCAACTGACCCGTTCGGTGGCGATGTAGAGCGTCACCACGAACATACCGAAGTAGAGCAGCGAGGTGCCCAGGTCCTTCTCGAAGACCAGGACCAGCAGGCTGATCATCCAGACCACGAGGACCGGCCCGAGGTCCCGCCCGCGCGGGAAGTCGATGCCGAGCACCCGCCGGCTCGCCAGCGACAGCACCTCGCGCTTGCGGACCAGGTAGTACGCGAAGAAGGCGAGCAGGGCGAGCTTGGCGAACTCACCCGGCTGGATCGAGAAGCCGCCGATCCGGATCCACAGCTTGGCGTTGTTGATCTCGGAGAAGCGCGCCGGCAGCACCGCCGGGATCATCACCAGCACGATGCCGGCCAGCCCCAGGGTGTACGCGTACCGGGAGAGCGAACGGTGGTCCCGCACGATCGCCAGCAGGCCGGCGGCCAGGATCACCGAGGCGAGCGTCCAGGCGAGCTGCCGGCCACCCGTACCCGCGAAGATCGCCAACGTCTCGCGGTCCGCCGGCGCCGCCTTGGCCAGGTCGTACCGGCGCAGGAAACCCACGCCGATACCGTTGAGCAGGGCGACCGCCGGCAGCAGCGCCGGGTCGGCGAACGGCGCCAGCCACCGGATCACCAGGTGCAGACCGATGAAGACCAGTCCCAAGGCGGCGGCCGGCATCCAGAAGTCCGGGGTGACCGTGTCCAGCACGTTCGCCTCGACCGTCGCCGCGTACGCCGCCACCAGAACCATGGCGAGCAGCAGCAGGGACAGCTCGGCGTTGCGCCGGGACCGGGCCAGGCGCACGCCGGGCTGCTCACCCGTGGAGGCGGGCGAGGCTGCCGGTACGGCCGCTGCGGCGGTCACGGATGCGTCCTCGGTGTCGAGCCGATGCTCACTCCGGCGACCGGCAGCCCGCCGGGTCGGCCGGCGGGACGGTGTCGGAGGGGACGGCGTCGGGCGTGGTGGTCGGCACGGGTGTGGCGGTCACCGGCGGCCGACCGCTAGCGCTGACGGGCGGGGCCAGCGCCGAGGCGGTACCGGCCGGCGTCGGGCTGACCACCGCGGCCGTCGGGCTCGGCGGGCAGATCGGCTTGAGGTTCGGGTTCGCCGGGTCGTCGCTGGTCAGGTCGGCCAACCGGCGCTGCGCGTCCGGCTCGCTCTTGGCCTGGATGCCCTGCTTGACCTGCTCCTGCGCGGCCAGCGTGAGGTCGTCCAGCTTGGCCCCGCTGGTGGAGTGCAGGCTGGACAGGTCGAGGCCGGCGATCTGGCCCGGCACGCCGCGGAAGACGGCGAGCTGACCCTGCTCGGTGGCGCCGACGTAGTACTGCCGCTGGGTGTAGCTCCACCCGGCGAAGAGGCCGCCGCCCAGGATGATCAGCAGCGCCACCAGCATCGCCGCGCTGCGCAGCGGGCGGTGCCGGCGCCGTTCCGGCTCGTCGTCGCGGTTGTCCGCGGGCTCCTCGGGGGCCGACGGGCGTGGCGCGGACAGCGCCGAGGCGCGGGCCGCCGGGGTGGAGACGTCGGCCGAGGTGGCCATGCCGCGGTCCCGGGCCGCCGCGCCGCCGACGATCGGGGACGCCTCGACGATGTCCTGGTCCGTGGCGTCGGCGATGATCACCGTGATGTTGTCCGGGCCGCCGCCCCGCAGCGCGAGCTGCACCAGGCGCTCGACACACTGCTGCGGGTCGGGATACTCCCGCAGGGTGTCGCCGATGGTGTCCGCGCTGACCACGCCGGAGAGCCCGTCGCTGCAGATCAGGTAGCGGTCGCCGGGGAGCACCTGGCGGACGCTGTACTCCGGGTCGATGTCGCGGCCGTCCAGGGCGCGGGTGAGCAGCGAGCGCTGGGGGTGACTGCTCGCCTCCTCCGCGCTGATCCGGCCCTCGTCGACGAGCATCTGGACGTACGTGTCGTCCTTGGTGATCTGCGCGAACTCGCCGTTGCGCAGGAGATAGGCCCGCGAGTCACCGATGTGGACCATGCCGATCTTGCTGCCCGAGAAGAGGGTGGCGGTGAGCGTGGTGCCCATCCCCTCCAGCTGCGGGTTGGCGTCCACGGTGTCGCGGAGATGTTGGTTGGCGGTGCCCACGGCAGAACGCAACGCATCGACGAGAGCGTCCCCAGGGACGTCCTCGTCGAGCGGCGCCATGGCACCGATGACAATGTTGCTGGCGACGTCACCGGCGGCCATACCGCCCATGCCGTCGGCGACGGCGAGCAGCCGCGGCCCGGCGTAGACGGAATCTTGATTGCCGTCTCGGATCAGACCGCGGTCACTGTGGGCCGCATAGCGCAGGGTCAGAGTCATGGCCGTAATTCGAGAGAAGTGCGGCCGATCCGGATCGGCACGCCGAGGGGGACGGGGGTTGGTCCGGTGACCTTAGCGCGATCCAGATAGGTGCCGTTAGTCGAGCCGAGGTCCTCGACGAACCACTGCCCGTCGCGCGGCACGAGCCGGGCGTGCCGCGCGGACGCGTAGTCATCGGTGATCACCAGCGTGGAGTCCTCGGCCCGCCCGATGGTGATCTGGGCTTCACCGAGGGTGATCCGGGTGCCGGCCAGTTGGCCGGCGGTGACCACCATCTGGTGGGCGGCCCTGCCTCGCTTCACCTTCGCCGGCTTCGCCGCCTGCCCGGTCGAGGCACCGACCGCGCGCGGCGCGGCCACCAACCGACCCGATCGGGCCCCTGCGAAGAGGTCCCGGCGGATGACGCCGACCACCGTGAACACGAAGATCCACAGCAGGATGAGGAACCCGAACCGGGCGACGGTGATGACGAGTTCCGGCAAGGCGGGTCAGCCGTCCACGCGGAAGGTCAGGGTGGTCGTGCCGAGCTGGATCATGTCGCCGGGGTTGAGGGCGACGGCCGAGACGCGCTGGCCGTTGACCATCGTGCCGTTGGTGGAGCCGAGATCGGTCAGCACGACCTGGCCGCCGTCGAAGTCCAGCCGGGCGTGTCGCCGCGAGATCCCGACGTCGGGCAGGCGCAGGTTGGCCTGGTCGCCGCGGCCGATCACCGTGGAACCCATCTGGAGCGGATAGGTGCGACCGTCGCCGGAGACCAGCCGGACGTTACGACCGCCGCCCTGGCCGGGCGGGGGGCCGTAGCCGCCGCCCTGGTCGTACGCCGGGTACGCCGGCTGGCCGGCGTCATAGCCGCCGGGCGCGGAGACCGGGGCGACGTCGCCGCCGGTGTAGACCTCGGCGGTGACCCGGAACATGCCCGTGTCCAGCCCCTCGCCGCGCTCGATCTCCACGATCACGTCGCCGTAGACCGTCCAGGCCTGCTCGCCGATGAACTCCGCCTGCGACTGGGCCAACTCCTGGGCCAGCGCGGCGGCGTACGGCGCCAGCCTGCTGTGGTCGTACGGCGAGAGATCGATCACGTAGCGGTTGGGCACCAACGTGCGCCCACCGGCCAGGATCGCCTTGTGCGCCTCGGCCTCCCGCTGCATGGCGTTGAGGATCTCCACGGGGTGGACCACCCCTTTGAAGACCTTGGCGAAGGCCCCCTCTACCAGGCCTTCCAGACGCTTCTCGAAGCGTTGCAGCACGCTCACCGGCTCCTCCTCGGGTCCCGAGGCAATGATGGTATCCGGACAGCGCCCTCGCAGCTCACATGCCGCTCGGCCCGCCGCCGGCGGCCTGTTCGGGCGGACCCCTCGGGTCGTGCTAAAGTTTTGTCCGCCACGAACGGTGATCGCTCGTGGCGATAACCAGTGACAGCGTAATATGTCCGGGCACCCGCCGCAGGCGGCGGGAGCGATGGGATACGATGTTGCAGGTTAAGCCACGGGGAAGTGGCGGAATGGCAGACGCGCACGGTTCAGGTCCGTGTGTCCGAAAGGACGTGGGGGTTCAACTCCCCTCTTCCCCACCATCACGAGGGCTCCGCGGGCGCGGGGCCCTCGCGCCGTGTCGGGGCGTGCCGGACATCACGCTATGCTCCGATGGTTTCCCTGCCTCCTAGTGACCAGGAGTGGCGTGTGACTGTCGCGTTGGTGACCGGCTCGGGCGGCCTGATCGGCTCCGAGGCGGTCCGGCACTTCGCCGGCCTCGGGCTCGACGTGGTCGGCATCGACAACGACATGCGGCAGGAGTTCTTCGGCGCCGAGGCGTCGACCGCCTGGAACGTCCGCCGGCTCACCGACGAGCTGGGCTCCGGATACTCGCACCACAGCATCGACATCCGGGACCGCGACGCGCTGGCGAAGATCTTCACCCGTTACGGCCGGGACATCGCCGTGGTGATCCACACCGCCGCGCAGCCGTCGCACGACTGGGCCGTCCGGGACCCGTTCACCGACTTCGACGTCAACGCCGGCGGCACTCTCAACGTGCTGCAGAACGTCCGCGAGCACTGCATCGAGGCACCGGTGATCCACTGCTCGACCAACAAGGTCTACGGCGACCGGCCGAACAGCCTCCCGCTGGTGGAGCTGGAGACCCGCTGGGAGATCGAGCCGGGGCACCCGTACGAGCAGGGCATCCGCGAGGACATGTCGATCGACGCCTGCCTGCACTCGGTCTTCGGCGCCTCCAAGGTCGCCGCCGACGTGATGGTCCAGGAGTACGGCCGGTACTTCGGCATGAAGACCGCCTGTTTCCGGGGCGGCACGCTGACCGGCCCGGCGCACTCGGCCACCGAGCTGCACGGCTTCCTCGGCTACGTGATGCGCGCGAACATGGAGCGCCGGACGTACAAGATCTTCGGCTACCAGGGCAAGCAGGTCCGGGACGCCATCCACAGCTCGGACGTGGTCTCCGCGTTCGAGGCCTTCTTCCGCAACCCGCGCTCGGCGGCGGTCTACAACCTGGGCGGCGGCCGACACTCGAACATCTCGATGCGCGAGGTCTTCACCCTGGCCGAGGAGATCACCGGCCACAAGATGATCAGCGAGTACGTCGAGGCGAACCGGATCGGCGACCACAAGTGGTGGATCGGCTCGACCGAGGCGTTCCAGGCCGACTACCCGGACTGGAAGCAGGTCTACGACGTGCCGATGATCGCGCGCGAGATCTACGAGGCGAACGTGGACAAGTGGGTGCCGCAGGCATGACCACCGGCACCAAGCGGAACGTGCTCGGCGTACTGGTCGACGCGACCGACTACGCCGCGGCCACCGAGGCGGTCGTCAGCGCCGCGCGGGAGCGCCGCCCGCTGGCCCTGACCGCGCTGGCCGTGCACGGGGTGATGACCGGGGTGCTCGACCCGGCGCACAACGCCCGGCTCAACTCGTTCGACGTGGTCACGCCGGACGGCCAGCCGGTCCGCTGGGCGCTCAACCTGCTGCACGGCGCGGGCCTCACCGACCGGGTGTACGGCCCGGAGCTCACCCTCCGGGTGCTCGCCTGCTGCGCCGACGAGGGGCTGCCGGTCTACCTGTACGGCTCCACCGAGGAGACCCTGGCGCGGCTGATCCCGGCGCTGGAGGAGAAGTTCCCGGCGCTGAAGATCGCCGGCGTCGAGCCGTCGAAGTTCCGTCAGGTGCAGCCCGGCGAGGACGCCGAGATCGCCGACCGGATCCGGGCCAGTGGCGCCCGGCTCGTCCTGGTCGGCCTGGGCTGCCCCCGGCAGGAGGTCTTCGCGTACGCCATGCGGCCGCTGCTGGACATGCCGCTGATGGCGGTCGGCGCGGCCTTCGACTACCACGCCGGCCTGCTGCGCAACCCGCCGCCGTGGATGCAGCGCGCCGGGCTGGAGTGGTTCTGGCGGCTCGGCCTGGAGCCGAAGCGGCTCTGGCGGCGGTACGTCATCCTCAACCCGGCCTACCTGGCGCGCCTGGCCGCGCAGAAGACCGGCCTGTGGAAGGCCACCCCGCCGCCCCCGGCCACGGAACGCCCGGCCACCTTCGCCGTCTGACCCCGGTACGACGCGCGGCGGCCACCTGTGGGGGTGACCGCCGGACGCCGGTGGGAAGGTTGGCTCGGGACCGCTCGCGCGGTGTCGAGACGAGGCTAAGCCGGGAACGACCCCGGTGGGAACATGCCGAATCCGCAATAGCACCGGTGAGATGGCCCCTACGGGACGACGTACGGGACGGACCGGGGACGGCCCCGGATCCGGTGAACGTCGAACTGGGCGAGGCTGGCGGCATGGACGACCATCTCGCCGTACTGCTCCCGGTCGCCGCCGTTTGGGTGGCTGCCGCCGTCGTCGCGGACGGACTGCCCCGGCTGGACCGTGCCCGCGCACTCCGCCGGCGTACCGGATGGTTGTCCGCCCTGACCCTGGCCGGCCTGGCGCTGACCGCCGCGGTGCTGTTCGCGGGCCTGCAGAGCGCGGGCGGCACGCCGGTCGACCGGGCCGCCACCGGTCTCGCCGTCGCGGCGTTCCCGGCGCTGGTGGTCGCGGTCTGCACGGTCCGGCGCGTCCGGCGGCTGCGGGCCGGCGCGGGGGCGTTCGCCCGGGCGCCGGAGACCCCGGCCCCGCACGGCCTGCGGGCCGCCGCGGCGCACCCGCTGATCGGGCTGCCGCTGCAGGTGACCGCCCTGGCGGTCGTCCCGGCCGTGATCTCGGCCGCGGGCGTCGACCTCTTCACCGGGGCCGGCGCGACCGGTGCCGCGATCACCGCCGGCACGCTGGGGGTCGCCGCGATCGGAGTCCGTCACGCGCTGCGGCACAACCGGCTCGCCGAGCGGGCGCTGCCGGCGGCCGTCGCCTCACCGCGAGCGGCCAGCCCCCTGCACATATAGCAGTTCGAGGATCGCCCGGGTCGCCTCGAACCAGCGGTCCAGCCAGCCGGGCGGCGGGACACTGCCCTTCGGGGGCAGCTCCATCAGCAGCCCGCGCAGCAGCGGATGGTCCACCAGGGACTCGGTGGGCTCCGGCGGCCAGCCGGCCGGCGGGAACGACGGCTCGGTGAGCGGATTCGGGTCCAGCGACGGCAGGGACAGCGGCGGACCGGCCTGCTCCGGCGGGGCGCCGTCCCGGCCGCCGATCTCGCTGTCGGCGGAGACCACCTCGGTGAGCACGGTGTCCCGGCGCGCCCCGCGGTACTTGCCGCCGAAGCGCTCCGGCTTGCCCGGGCCGTTGCTGAGGTTCTCTGAACCGATCGTCGTCATCCGTCTCGCCCTGCCTCGCTCGGTTGCCGATCTGTGCGGTTCAACGAGGCGGAGCGGAAGTGGCGACGGGTCACCCCGCGCCGGCCCGCCCGGGTGGACGAACCCGGATGGACGAACTGGTCCCGCCCGGCCACGCTGCCGGGCGGGACCACGTTTCCCAAGTCCGGGTCGCCGGATCAGTCCCGGGCGAACACACCGTCCCTGGCACCGGCGACGAAGGCGTGCCAGTCGCCGGGGCCGAAGACCAGGGCGGGGCCCGCCTTGTCCTTCGAATCCCGGACGCCGACCGCCCCGGTCACGTATGCGACCTCCACGCAGTTGTCACAGTTCGGCCCGCTCTTCGAGCTCTTGAACCAGGTCGCCTGCGTCAGGTCCACGGGGAACTCCTTGGTCGCCATTTCCACAACGGCTCCTCTGCCAGTTTTGCGATGTGTGCGATGGATTCCTCTGGGCGTATGGCCGCTGCTCGAATGTGATCGAAGATGAAGCTGTACTTCTGCAGTTCGTCGCTCTTCTCCAGGAAGAGCCCACCCGTGGCGTTCTCCGCGTACACGACATCGGGATCACTCGGTTCGGGGAAGCTGAGGATCGTGAAGGTCCCGTCCATGCCGGCGTGCGCGCCCACCTCGAAGGGCAGGACCTGCAACGTCACGTTCGGCAGTTCGGCCACCTCCACCAGCCGCTTGAGCTGGCCACGCATCACCGCGTCGCCGCCCACCGGCCGGCTCAGCACCGCCTCATCGAGCACCACCCACAGATCGACCGGATCGTCCTGGATCAACAACGACTGACGACCCAGACGGACACGCACCCGCTGGTGGACCTGGTCGGCGGTGAAGTCGGGCCGGGCGGCCCGGATCATCGCTCCCGCGTACTCCTCGGTCTCCAGCAGGCCCGGCACCACCTGCTGCTCGTACGCCCGGATCGAGCTGGCCGCCGCCTCCAGCCCCACGTACGCCCCGACCAGCACCGTGCTGTACGGGTGCCACCAGCCCTTCTGCCGGGCCTCCCGGGCGATCTGCACCAGCTCGTCGCTCTCGGCGCCCACCACCCCGTAGATCCGGAGCATGTCCCGTACGTCGCGTGGGGTGGCGGAGGTGTGGCCGGTCTCGATGCGGGAGATCTTGGAAGCCGAGCACTCGAGCTGCTCGGCCACCGTCTCGATGGTGATGCCGGCGGACTCCCGCTGGCGACGGAGTTCCGCCCCCAGGCGACGACGCCGGATGGTGGGGCTGCGCCGCTCGCTCACGACGCCGCTCCGCGGGTCGTGGTGCGGGAACCCTGGCCCCTCGCGCTCACCCGGCCACCTCCGGTCGGTCGCGCCCGGCTCGACCCCCCGCCGGGGGCGCGACCGTGGTACGGCGGGCGATCGTTCGCGGCAGGGGTGGTGCCGGTCGTCGACCGGCCGCGACGGGCGAAACCGGCGTCCAGTGTGCCGCCCCGGTGCCGAGGTCATCAAGCATGCCCGTTCACGTGTCGTGCTCCGTATCGGCAAAAGTCGACGTGCAACTTGCATGAAGCACGTCGCTGATGCACTCTGTCCGTATGGCACGGGTCACTCAGCGTCTCCACTTGATCTCCCGACGTGATCACATCGGGCGCCGGTCGGCGGAGGGTGAGCCGGTCCGAGCTGGCATAACGAGACCTGCCCCGGGGTGAAGACCCCGCCGCTGCACGCCCGACGGCTGTGGCGGTGGGAGCGGTAACCGGAGCAGCCGGGTGATGGTCGGGTGGCGGCACGCCACCGCGGGTACGGCCCGACCAGCACCGAAAATTTGATCAGCCGGTCCACGAGGCACGACCCCGTCACCGGGCCCGAACTGTCCCCCGATCAGCTCCCGCCGGCTCGCCCGCCGGCCGACCCTTCCCAGGAGCCCATGTGCTTCCCCGCTCCGGTGACGTACTGCACGTGACTCGCGCGGCGAGTGTCCAGTTCCTTCGACCCATCATGTTCCGGGTGATCCGGGTGCTCGACTGGCCGACCTACGACGGCTGGCTGTGGCTCGACGGCTATGAGTTGAACGCGGCGGGGGACGCGGTCAACCGGCGGTCGATCTTCGTACAGTCGGCCGGACTGTCTGAGGTCCAGGCCGCGACGGCACCCCGTCCGCACACCGCGCGCACCCGGCAACCGGTCGCCCGGACCCCGGTTCGGGTGGGCTGACACCGCGATTGCCAGGTCGGGGGCGTACCGCCGCCATAGAATCGGTACGCCCACCCCGGCGAAGTCTCCACCCCGCGCGTCCCGGACCCTGAACCTGGGATGGCCATGGTCAATCTGCCCGCCGCGCGGCGGCACCACAGGTCCCGTGTCGGTTACGCCTTCGGGCTCCTCGCGCTCCTAGGCGCCACGACCGCACTCGCGGTCCTGGTCAACCACCCCGCCCTCTCCTCCACCCAGCGACTGAGCGAGCCCGTACCGGCTCCGGAGATCACCGTGGCCGGGGAAGGCTCCGTACCGCCCGACGAGCCGGACGAGCCCGGCTGGGCCGGCCCGGCCGGTGCCGACGCCCTCGGCGCCCCCCCGGGCGCCGGCTCGGACCAGGCCGGCGGTGGAGCCGGCGAGGGCGCGATGGCCGAGGGACCGACCGGCGCACGGACGACGGACGACCTCACCCGGTCACTGTTCTACTCGGGGCTCCTCGGGCTCGCCATCTCCCTGGCCGGGCTCGGCCTGGTGGGCACCCGGCGCCGGCAGTGGTGAGGGTCAGGGGGTTGCGCTGGCCGCGGGGCCGGGCGTGGGAGTGCCGGCGCCGGTCGTCCGGGCCGCGGCCTCGGCGACCACGACGGTGACCTGGTCCCCCTCGGAGATCAGCTTGCCGGCGCCCGGGTCGGTCTCGATCACCGTGCCGGCCGGTCGGTCCGACGTCCGGGTCTCCACCCGGTAGTCCACACCCAACCGGTCGAGGATCGCCCGGGCGGCCGCCTCCGGCAGCCCGACCAGCGGCGGCATCGGCACCCGGGCCGCGGCCGTGGTGGCGGGCGGAGTGGTCGGCGGCTGGCTGCTCGGCGCCGCCGAGGTCGGCGCGGCCGTGGTCGCCGGAGCGCTGGTCGGTGCGCGCGTGGGCGGCGGGGACGGCGCGGGACTGCGGTCCGCCGCGCGCAGCGCCAGCCAGACGCCCAACCCGATCAGCGCGATCAACAGCAGGGCGAGGATGCCCAGCAGGATCGGCATCCACCAGCGCCGGCCCGCCTGCTCCTCGGTGTACCACTCGGTGCCGGCCTCCTGGTAGTCGACCGGACGGGGCGGCGGAACCCCGGCCCGCCCGGACCAGGCCGCTGGCAGCGGCGCCGTCCGATCGCCGGGCTCCTGCCGCGCGGTCCGGTCACCCGTCGGCGGCGGCCGCCGCGTGGCGTCGGCCTCCCCTGGGGTGCGCTCGGGCGGCAGCGACCGGGTGGCGTCGGCGTCGTCCGCGCCGCGGTCCGGCGGCAGCGCCCGGGTGGCGTCGGCGTCGTCTCCGGCGGGTGGCTCCTGGCGGTCGTCGCTCATGGCACGTCCTTTCCCCACCGGGGCGGACGCCCTGGCCCTCGATCATTCAAGTTAGCGGTCCGGACCGCCATCGGCGGGGATCAGCGCGGCGAGCCGTCGTCAGGGGGTCGGTGGGGGGCTGTCGGGCGTGGTCGACGGCGAATCGCCGCAGGCGAGGGCGACCGGGTCGTTCCAGTGGGCCGGGGCGCCGGCGACCGGGTCCTGCGCGGTGACCGTCCCGCGCCGGCCGGTGCGGTAGCGCGGGTAGAGGCCCGCCTCGACCAGGTCGTTCGCGGCAGCGTCGCAGCGGTCGCCGACCAGGTCCGGTACGGCCACGGCCGGTGCCGGGCCCGCCACCCAGAGGGTGACGGTGATGCCCCGCCGCACCGGCGTACCGGGCTCCGGGTTGGTGCGCTCGACGTTCCGGCCGGCCCCCGCGCCGAAGACCAGCCGCCAGCCGAGCTTCCGCTCGTGCAACTGCGTGCGGGCGTCCTCGAAATCGTCGCCCACCAGTTCCGGCACGGTCAGCCCGCCGGCTGGGGTGGTCCGCGCGGTCGTCCGGGTGACCGGGGGCGTGGTGCCGGGCGCGTCCGTGGTCGGCGTCGCCTCGCTCGGGGCCGGTGCGGTGGTCGCCACCGCGATCGGCCGGTCGGGCGGATCGGACCGTCCGCCGGCGAGGAGCCAGCCGCCGCTCGCGCCGATCACCGCCAGCAGCGCCACCGCCAGGCCGCCGCCGAGCAGCAATCTGGTCCGGTCCGGCCCCGGGTCGTCCCGCCCGGGCGAGGCCTGCCGATCCGGGTAGCCATCCGTCATCGCGTCCGCCGCCTCCTCATCGGCGACCGTAACCGCCGCCACCAAACCCGGCCGCGGCCGGTACCGACTGGCCGCCACGACTCGCCGCGCCGACGCTGGGACGTTACGCTCCCCGGCATGGCCAGACGGGGCTGGGGAGGATCGGTCGCCACCGCGATCGGTGTCGCTGCCGGTGCGGGCGCGGCGCAACTGGGCTTCGGCTACGGCCTGGGCATCATCGACTGGACGCCGGCGGAGGCCGCGACGGTCGAGGCGGCCTGGGTGGCGAGCCTCGCCTGGGCCACCTGGATCTCCGCCACCTCGGTCGTCGCGGGCGCGGTCTGCGCCCAGCGGCTGCGGGACCGCGGCGGCGAGGACGAGGAGCCGGGCGGGACGCTGAGGAAGATCACCCTGGCCGTTGCCGGGGCGTTCGGCGCGCTGGTCACGGTGCTCCTGGTCGCCGTGCCGGCCCGCGCGGCGCGGGTGCCGGACACCTTCTCCCCGCAGACCGTCGCCGCGGGCTATGCCGCCGTCGGGCTGCTGGTCGGCGTGGCGGTGGCTACCTGGGCGCTGCACTCGCGGGCGGCCGCCACCAACCTGATCGCCACGACCGCGTGGCTCTGGCTGCTCGCCGTGGTCTCGGTGGTCGACAGCGTGCTCGCCGGGCGGGGTCTGACCAGCGCGCAGCTCGGCATCTGGCAGATCAGCTCGGACAGCGAGCGGTTCTGGATCCGGGACTACTTCTACTGGCCGGGGGCGCTCCTCGCGATGGGCTCCGCGCTGGTGATCGGCGCGCTGGCCGCTCGGCGTACCGCCCGGCTGCCGGAGGGTCGGGTCGGGGCGGCGGTCTCGGGGACGGCCGGACCGCTGCTCGTCGCGGTGGCGTACCTGCTGGCCGTGCCGAGGCTCGCCGCGATCGCCGCCGAGCAGGTCTCGGCCCATCTGATCGCCCCGTACGCGGTGATCGCCGGGGCGGCCGGCTCGGTCCTGGTGGCCGCGCTGGCCGAGCGGGCGGAGCGCCGCAGCGCCGTGCCGGCGGGGGTGACCCTGCCCCGGCAGCGCACCGGCGAACCGGACGACCTGTCGACCGGTCGCGACCCCGCGGCCCTCGACGAGCCGCCGGCCGACCTCGCACCGGGACCGCTCGACGGGGCGACAACGTCCGGCGACGGGACGGGCGGCGGTCGCCGCGCGGGCAGTCGCGGTGGACGACGGACCGCCACCCGGGTGGCCGAGCCGCCCGTGGAGTCGGCGACGATGTCGCGCCCGGAACCGGCCACGCCGGCCGGTCCGACGGCGGCAGCCGACCCGCCCTCGGTGGACGATCCGGCACCGGCGACGCCGGTCGAGAGGACCCGGACCGACCAGCCGGAGAACGCCACCACGACCGCTCCGACCAGCGGCCCGAAGCCCCGACCCGGCCGGCGCGGACGCTGATCACACCTTGGCCGAGGCCGGCGTCCCGTCCGGCCGGCGCGGTCGGTCGTACCGCGGGAGAAGCCGGCGTGGGGCGGACCCGGCGGGTCAGTCGACCGGCCAGGTGTGCACCGGCTCGTTGCCGCGCTGAAGCTCGGCGTAGCGCTGGAGCATGTGGTGCAGCGCGGCGTCCCGGTCCATGCCCCGGTGCCGCTCGGCCGCCCAGACGGTCTCGGTCTGCCAGACCGCCCCGTTTCGGCCGGTACGGCAGCGCTGCTCGATGACGCCGAGCAGGCGGTCCCGCTCCGCCGGGGCGACGCCGAACCGGTCCAGCCCCTGCGCGGCCTTGGGCAGCAGGACGTCGAGCACCAGTTTGGTCACCGGGACCTCGCCCAGCCGGGGCCAGTGCAGCGTGGCGTCCATGCCCCGGCGGGCGGCGGCGTAGAAGTTCTCCTCGGCTGAGCTGAAGGTGAGCTGGCTCCAGATCGGCCGGTCCGACTCGGCCAGCCCGCGGGCCAGTCCGAAGTAGAAGGCGGCGTTCGCCAGCATGTCCACCACCGTCGGGCCGGCCGGCAGCACCCGGTTCTCCACCCGCAGGTGCGGGCGGCCGTTCATGATGTCGTAGACCGGCCGGTTCCAGCGGTAGACGGTGCCGTTGTGCAGCCGCAGCTCGCTCAGCTCGGGCACCCCGCCGGCGTGCAGCACCTCGACCGGGTCCTCGTCCTCGCAGATCGGCAGCAGCGGCGGGAAGTACCGGACGTTCTCCTCGAAGAGGTCGAAGATCGAGGTGATCCACCGCTCGCCGAACCACACCCGGGGGCGTACGCCCTGCGCCTTGAGCTCGTCCGGGCGGGTGTCGGTGGCCTGCCCGAAGAGGGCGATCCGGGTCTCGGCCCAGAGCTGCCGGCCGTAGAGGTAGGGCGAGTTGGCACCGACCGCGACCTGGACCCCAGCGATGGCCTGGGAGGCGTTCCAGTAGTCGGCGAAGCTGTCCGGCGCGACCTGGAGATGGAACTGGAGGCTCGTGCAGGCGGCCTCGGGGGCGATCGAGTCGGTGTGCGTCCGGAGCCGCTCGACCCCCCGGATGTCCAGCTCGATGTCCTCGCCGCGGGCGCCGACGATCTGGTCGTTGAGCACCCGGTAGCGCTCGTCCGTGGAGAGGTTGTCGGCCACCAGGTGGCGCTCGGTGAGGGTGGGCAGGATGCCCACCAGGACGATCCTGGCGTCGGACTTCGCCGCCCGTTCGTCGGCGCGGCTGAGGCTGCTGCGCAGGTCCTGCTCGTAGTCGGCGAAGCCGCCGCCCTCGATGAGCCGGGGTGGGGCGTTCAGCTCCAGGTTGAACTGCCCCAGCTCGGTCTGGAAGAGCGGGTCGGCGATGTCGGCGAGGATCTGGTCGTTGCGCATGGCCGGCTCGGCGGCCGAGTCGACCAGGTTGAGCTCGATCTCCAGCCCGGTCATCGGACGGTCGGCGTCGAAGCCGAAGTCGTCCAGCATCAGCGCGAAGACGTCCAGGCACCGCCGGACCTTCTGCCGGTAGCGGACCCTGTCCTCCCGGGAGAAGGCGCCCTGCTCGACGTCCCTGCCCATGTGTCCTCCCGGCGCGAAGCGCAACGGAACCGTACCGTCCCGGAACGCATTGTGAAACATCCACGGTAAGAGCGTCCGGGCGCCCGAACCAGGGTCCGGACCGGCGGACCGCTCCCGGCGGCATCTCTACCCAGCCCCGCACCCCGAGCACCGGGTGCGGAGACGAACGGGTCGTGACAATTCGCACCCTCACCGGCGTACGCGAACGGGCCCGCGCCGTCGGCATGACAGCGCGGGCCCGTCGGGTCGTACGGGGTGATCAGGCCTGGCGGATGGCCTCGCCCTCGATCTCGATCTTGATCTTCTTGCCGACCAGGACGCCACCGGTCTCCAGGGCGACGTTCCAGGTGAGGCCGAACTCCTCGCGGTCGATCTCGGTGGTGGCGGAGAAGCCGAAGATGTCCTGGCCGAACGGGCTGCGGCCGACGCCCTCGAACTCGACCACCAGGTCCACCGGGCGGGTGACGCCCTTGATGGTGAGCTCACCGGAGAGGACGAACTCGTTGCCCGAGCGGGACTTCACGCCCGTGCTGCGGTACTCCAGCGTCGGGAAGGTCTCCGCGTCCAGGAACTCGGGGCTGCGCAGGTGCCCGTCACGGTCGGCCTGGGCGGTGTCGATGCTGGCGGCCTGGATGGTGGCGGTCACCGAGGACTGCAGCGGGTCCTCCGCGATGGTGATCGTGGCGGCCGTGTCGGCGAACTCACCGCGCACCTTGCTGACCATCATGTGCCGGGCGACGAACCCGACGCGCTTGTGAGCCGCGTCCAACAGGTAGGTGCCGGCGGCCGGGATGGTGAGGCCCTCCCAGTCGCGGGTGACCGATTCGGTGCTGCTGGTCATGGTGCTGTCCTCCACGGAAGATTGTTTAGTAACCCAACGACTGACTGAGCAACTATAGGCACAGCAATATTCCCCGTGTCAAGTACTGCTAGGATGTACGTGTGAACCAGAACGAGTTCGACGACCCCCGGGTCACCGCCGTCGGCCTTTTCTACGAGGTGCACGCCGGCCTGACGGCCCGGTTCGCCGCGCAGTTCGAGGAACACGGCCTCTCCCCGGTCGAGTTCGAGGTGCTGACCCGACTCGCCCGCTCACCGGGCAACCAGCTGCGGATGACCGACCTCGCCGCGCAGACCACCCTCTCCACCAGCGGAGTGACCCGCGTGGTCGACCGGATGGAGCGCGACGGCCTGCTCTGCCGCCGGGCCTGCCCCTCCGACCGGCGCAGTTCATACGCGGTGGTCACCAGCGCCGGGCTGACCCGGCTGGACGAGACCCTCCCCGGACACCTGCGGATCATCGAGCAGTGGTTCACCGGGCAGCTCGAACCGCACGAGCTGGCGGCCCTCCTCGACGGCCTGCGCCGGGTCCGCGACGCGGTCCACCCGTGCGCGACCGCGGGCAGCACCCGGCCGGCGCCGACCGAGGAACCGACGGCGACCGACTCCTGACCGGAAACCACCGACCCGCTCGCCCACCGGCAGAAAGACCGGCAGAACCGGCCTGCCGCCGGTCCATAAGCCCGTAGAAACCCCTAAACCGCCCACGTGAGGCGGATAGTCTTTCGTCAGCGGGGGCGCACCGGGGGGTGCCGGCGCGAGCGATGAGCGAGGGGCAACACCAGGGGGCTTTTTCGCTCGCGCCACCCCCGCGCCTCTGTCCCCGGGCCAGCCCCGATTCGGCGAGCGCCGCGATCAGCCGCCCGGCGCACCCCGTCGGGCGTCCCCCGTACGACGCGCCACCAACGCGTACAGCAGGGCCTCCTCCTACGGCAGCAGGCTGACCCCGCCCGCCCGGCGGACCTCGTCGAGCCGACCCAGCACCGTCACGTCGGCCGTGCTCGCCGCGAGCCCGACCAGCGCCTCCACCAGGTCCCGCCGGTCCTGACCGTCCGCGCCCGCCTCGACCGCGGCGGCGAACCACTCGGCCGCCAACTCCCGATCCCCCTGGTACAACGCCAGATTGCCCTCGATCAACGCGCAGACCGCGTCCTCCGGCCGCCCGGCGGCCGAGAACCCCTCGGCCCGCGGTGGGCGGCGCTGCCCGGGCACCCGGGAACCGGGCGTCCCCGACCGCAGCTCGGCCACCACCTCCAGCGCCTCGGCGCCCCGGCCGGCCTGGGCGAGCGCCAACCCCACCGTGCCCAGCACCCGACGGCGGTGCCCCGGGTCGCCCAGCTCGGCCAGCGCCGCCGCCACCCGCCGTCCCTGCTCCGCCGCGTCGGCGTACCGGCCCTCCAGGCGGATCACCTCGGCCAGCGCGATCGGCGTACCGGAGGGGGCGGCGCCGGGGCCGGTGACCGGAAGGTGGCGTCCCGCCGGGCGCGGCCCGTCGGCCGGCGACGGCCGGGCCGCCGCGAGGAAGGTCGTCCGGGCGACGTGGGTCAGGTCGAGGGCGTCGGCGAGCAGCTCGACGGTGGTGCGCTGGGGGCGCACGGACCGGCCCCGCTCCAGATCGCGGACGGTCCGCACCCCCACGCCCGCCCGGGCTGCCAGCTCGGCCTGGGTGAGGCCGGCGGCGAGCCGGTGCCCCCGCAACAGATCGGACAACACGGTACGACCGCCCGGGCTCCGCGAACGATCATGATCCGGAGTCATGGGCACGAAGAGTACGGATCGGGTGCGACCGCCGGCAGGTCATCGTCGGCCAGCCGACGTTCCGTCGCGGATATCCGACAGCAGCGCGACCCGTCCGAACCTGGACCGGCCCGGACGGGTCTGCGTCACCTCACATGCCGAGGTCGCGGGCGATGACCATGCGCTGCACCTCGCTGGTGCCCTCGCCGATCTCCAGGATCTTGGCGTCCCGCCAGAACCGGGCGACCGGGTACTCGTTCATGAAGCCGTAGCCGCCGTGGATCTGGGTGGCCTCGCGGGCGTTGTCCACCGCGACGGTGCTCGCGTGCAGCTTGGCGATCGCGGCCTGCCGCTTGAACGGCTCGCCGGCCAGCAGCCGGGCGGCGGCGTCGTAGTAGGCCAGCCGAGCGGTGTGCGCCTTCAGCTCCATGTCGGCGATCTTGAACTGGATCGCCTGGTAGTTGCCGATCGGCTGGCCGAAGGCGTGCCGCTCCTTCGCGTACTTGATCGACTCGTCGACGCAGCCCTGGGCGAGGCCGACGGCCAGGGCGGCGATGGCGATCCGCCCCTCGTCGAGGATGCGCAGGAACTGGGCGAAGCCCCGGCCGCGCTGGCCGAGCAGGTTCGCCGCCGGCACCCGGCAGTCGTCGAAGGTCAGCTCGTGGGTGTCCGAGGCGTTCCAGCCGACCTTGGAGTACGCCGGCGCGACCGTGAAGCCGGGCGTTCCCGACGGCACGATGATGGTGGACAGCTCCTTCGAGCCGTCCGGCTTCGTGCCGGTGACCGCGGTGACGGTGACCAGCGCGGTGATGTCGGTACCCGAGTTGGTGATGAACGCCTTCGAGCCGTTGATCACCCACTCGTTCGTCGCCTCGTCCAGCACGGCGCGGGTCTGGGCGCCGCCGGCGTCCGAGCCGAAGCCCGGCTCGGTGAGGCCGAAGCCGGCCAGCGCCTCGCCGCTGAGCAGCTTCGGCAGCCACCGCGCCTTCTGCTCGTCCGTACCGAAGCGGTAGATCGGCATCGCGCCCAGGGAGACCGCCGCCTCCAGGGTGATCGCCACGCTGGAGTCGACCCGGGCCAGCTCCTCCAGCGCCAGGCAGAGCGCGAAGTAGTCACCGCCCATGCCGCCGTGCTCCTCGCCGAAGGGCAGGCCGAACAGCCCCATCTTGCCCATCTGCCGGACGATCTCGTACGGGAACGTGTGGTGCTCGTAGTGCTCCGCGATGGTCGGGGCAACCACCTCGCGGGCGAACTCCCGCACGCTCTCCCGCAGCGCCTCTTGTTCCTCGCTGAGCCGGAAGTCCATCGGTTCCTCCTGTCAAGGACGGCTCCGCCGGTCGCTCGTGACGGCCGGGCGGATCGCTGGGTGTGGTGGCGGCGCGGTGCTGCTCTTCGTCGCTGTCGCGGGTCGGGTCGCGGTCGGCCGGTCGCGGTGGCGGCGCGGTCAGACCGGGGTGACGCCGTGCCGGCGCCGGGAGAAGTGCCGGTCCTTGGTGCGGGCGGCGGCGAACCGGCGGACCAGCTCGGCGCGCAGCTCGTGCGGCTCGACGATCGTGTCGACCACCAGCTCGCTGGCGAGCCGGACGACGTCGATGTCCCGCTCGTACTCCTCGCGCTTGGCGGCGACGAAGGCGGCCCGCTCGTCGGCGTCCTCGATGGCGGCGATCTTGTTGGCGTAGACCGCGTTGACCGCGGCCTCCGCGCCCATCACCGCGATCTTCGCGGTGGGCAGGGCGATCGTCGCGTCCGGCTCGAAACCGGGGCCGGCCATCGCGTAGAGGCCCGCGCCGTACGCCTTGCGGACCACCACGCAGATCTTCGGTACGGTCGCCTCGGAGATCGCGGTGATCATCTTGGCGCCGTGCCGGATGATGCCATGCTTCTCCACCACGCTGCCGACCATGAAGCCGGGCACGTCGGAGAGGAAGAGCAGCGGCACGTTGAACGCGTCGCAGAGCTGCACGAAGCGGGTCGCCTTGTCGGCCGAGTCGACGAAGAGCACCCCACCCTTGAACATCGAGTTGTTGCCGACCACGCCGACGACCTCGCCGCCCAGCCGGCCGAAGCCGATGGTCAGCTCCTTGGCCCAGAGCGCCTGGATCTCGAAGAAGGAGCCGTCGTCGAGCAGGCCCTTGACGTACCGGCGCATGTCGAAGGCTTGCCGCTCGCTGGCCGGGACCAGCGCGGCCAGGTCGACCTTCTCGGACGCGGGGACGGCCTCGGCGGCCGGCGGTTGCTGCGTCCAGTTGGCCGGCAGGTACGACAGGTAGCGGCGCACCACGTCCAGCGCGTCGGCCTCGGTCTTGCAGAGGAAGTGCCCGACGCCGGACTCGGCGCAGTGCACCTTGGCCCCGCCCATCGCCTCCAGGGTGGTCTTCTCGCCGGTGACCATCTCGACCATCCGGTCGGAGCCGAGGTACATGCTGGCGTTGCCGTCCACCATCGCCACCACGTCGCAGAACGCCGGGATGTACGCCCCGCCGGCCGCACTGGGTCCGAAGAGCGCGCAGACCTGCGGGATCGAGCCGGAGGCGCGGACCTGGTTCCAGAAGATCTTCCCGGCGCCCCGCCTGCCCGGGAAGAGGTCGACCTGGTCGGTGATCCGGGCGCCGGCCGAGTCGACCAGGTAGACCATCGGCACGCCGGTCGAGTAGGCCCGCTCGATGATCCGGATGATCTTCTCGACCGTACGCGCGCCCCAACTGCCGGCCTTGACCGTGGAGTCGTTGGCCATCAGGCAGACCTGGCGGCCGTCGATGGTGGCGGTGCCGGTGACCACGCCGTCGGCGGGCAGCCCCTCGGCCTGCGCGTTGGCGTAGAGCCCGTCCTCGACGAAGGAGCCCTCGTCGACCAGGAGCGCGACCCGCTCCCGGGCGAAGAGCTTGCCCTTGGCGGCGTTCGCCGCGTGATATTTGTCCGCACCGCCGGCCCGGGAGCGCTTGCGCAGCTGCTCCAGTGCCTCACCGTCGAGCGTCACGCCGACTCCCTCGCCACCTGGGCCGGCCACCTCGTGAGCGGGCCGACCGACCTGAACGATCGTTAGGTTAGCGCACCGACCACCCCTCCGGCGACCCCGCCACCGACCCCCCACCAGGGCGTGGAAGTTGGGGGGGTCAGGTGGGGCGGGGGGTGAGGCGGGTGCGGGGGCCGGCGCGGAGGACGCCGGAGGGGAGCTTCTTGCCGAGCAGCTCCTCCGCCAGCTCGGCCGCCTCGATCAGGGCGTCCAGGTCGATCCCGGTGTCGATCCCCATGTCATGCAGCATGTGCACGGCCTCCTCGGTGGCCAGGTTGCCGCTCGCCCCCGGGGCGTACGGGCAGCCGCCGAGGCCGCCGACGCTGGCGTCGAACTCGGTGACCCCCAGCTCCAGCGCGGTCAGCAGGTTGGCCAGCGCGGTACCCCGGGTGTTGTGGAAATGCAGCAGCACCGGGATGTGGGCGTTGCGGTCGCGTACCGCGGTGATCAGCTCGCGGACCCGGCGCGGGGTGCCCATGCCGGTGGTGTCGCCGAACGCGACCCGGTCGGCGCCGTCCCGGACCACCCGGTCCACGATGCCGGCGACCCGCTCCGGGTCAACGTCCCCCTCGTACGGGCAGCCGAAGCTGGTCGCCACGATCACCTCGGCCCGGGCGTTCGCGCCGTGCAGCAGGTCGATCAGCTCCGCGATGTCGTCGAGGGACTCCTCGGTGGAGCGGTTCACGTTGCGCCGGTTGTGCGTGTCGCTGGCGGAGACCACCACCTCGATCTCGGTGAAGCCGGCGGCCAGGGCGCGCTGCGCGCCGCGGGTGTTCGGCACCAGCGCCGAGTAGCGCACGCCCTCGGCCTTCGTGGCCCGCTGCCACACCTCGTCGGCGTCGGCCATCTGCGGGATCGCCTTCGGGTGCACGAAGGAAGCCGCCTCGATCCGGGTGACGCCGGTGCCGGAGAGGGCGTCGAGCAGCCGCACCTTGGCATCGGTCGGGATCGGATCCTCGTTCTGCAGCCCGTCGCGCGGCCCGACCTCACGGATGGAGACGAAGTCCGGCAGTTCCGCCATAAGGGGTCACCTCACTGTGACGCGTCGCTGTACTGGGGTTCCCCCAGCCTCCCACTCCCACCCCGCCAGCCGCACCCAACGCGGTCAGCGCATCCGGCCCACGATGCCGGTGTCGTAGTCGCCGGAGAGGAACTCCTCGTTCTCCAGCAGCTCGGCGAAGAAGGGCAGGTTGCACTTCGGGCCGGCGATCTCGAACTGCGCCACGGCAGCCTTCGCGCGCTCGACGGCCTCCGTCCGGTCCTTGCCGCTCACGATCAGCTTGGCCATCAGGCTGTCGTAGAACGGGGTGACGGTGTTGCCCTCGACGAAGCCGGAGTCCACCCGCACGCCCTCGCCGGTCGGCTCGACCCAGGTCTTGATCGCGCCCGGGCCGGGCAGGAAGCGCTTCGGGTCCTCGGCGTTGATCCGCAGCTCGATGGCGTGCCCGCGCAGGGCGAGCGCGTCCGGGTCGAAGGTCGGTGCCAGGCCCGCCGCCACCCGCAACTGCTCCTCAACCAGGTCCACCCCGTAGACCATCTCGGTCACCGGGTGCTCCACCTGGAGCCGGGTGTTCATCTCCAGGAAGAAGAACTCGTTCGTCGCCGGATCCAACAGGCACTCCACCGTGCCGGCATTCCGGTAGCCGACCGCCTCACCGGCGCGCACAGCGGCAGCCAGGAACCGCTCGCGCAGCTCCGGAGAGACCGCCGGGGACGGCGACTCCTCCACCAGCTTCTGGTTTCGCCGCTGCACCGAGCACTCCCGCTCGCCCAGCGCCACCACCCGGCCGTCAGCCAGGCCCAGGATCTGCACCTCGACGTGGCGCACCCGGGGGAAGTACCGCTCGAGCAGCACCGAGCCGTCGCCGAACATCCGCTCGGCGAACGAGCGCACCTTGTCGTACTCGGTGCGCAGCGCGGCCTCGTCGGTCGCCACGCCCATGCCCATGCCGCCGCCACCGGCCGCGGCCTTGACCATCACCGGGTAGCCGATCTCGGCGGCGGCGGCGACCGCCGCGTCCAGGTCGGCGGCCGGCTCGGTGGTGCCGGGCGCGACCGGCACCCCGGCCGCCGCCATTAGGTTCCGGGCGTTGATCTTGTCGCCCATCGCGGTGATCGCGTCGGCGCCGGGTCCGACCCAGATCAGGCCGCTGGCCTCGACGGTACGGGCGAAGTCCGCGTTCTCCGACAGGAAGCCGTACCCGGGGTGGATCGCCTGCGCACCGGTGGACTTGGCGGCGGCCAGGATCGCCTCGACGTTCCGGTAGCTCTGCGCCGGGTTGGCCGGCCCGACACAGACCGCCTCGTCGGCCTCGGTCACGAACGGCAGGCCGGCGTCGGCCTCCGAGTGCACCGCGATCGCGCGGATCCCGAGCCGCTTGGCGGTACGGATGATCCGGCGGGCGATCTCGCCCCGGTTGGCGACCAGCAGTGACTCGATCATGTATTTCCTCCCGGCGTCCAGGGGTGGGGACGGCTGTCAGGTAACCACGAGCCGCCGGTTACTCACGAGTCGCCAGGCGCCCGCGTCCCGGTGGGTGACCGGATGAGGTGGGTCAGGCGGGGGTGGTGGGAGCGAGGAGGGCGGCTAGGGAGGCGGCGCGGAGGAGTTCGGCGCGGCGGCGGCGGTCGACCTCGCCCCCGAGGAACGGGGTCGAGTTCATCAGGCCGAAGGCGGCGTGGGCCAGCACCCGCGCCTCACCGTCCGGCAGGCCCGGGTGCAGCGCGGTCAGCACGGCCACCCATTCCTCGACGTACAGGCGCTGGAGCTTGCGGATCCGCCGGCGCGGCTCGTCCGGAAGGCGGTCCAGCTCGTGCAGGTGCAGCGCGATCACCGCCGGGTTGGCCAGCGCGAAGTCGACGTGGAAGTCGATCAGCGACTCCAGCGCACCGCGCGGGTCGTCCGGGTGGCCGGCGGACCGGTCCCGGCCCCCTGCGAGCAGCCCCTCACTGACCGGGATCAGCGCGGCGGCCAGCATCGCCTCCTTGCCGGCGAAGTGGTGGTAGAGGGCCGGCCCGGTCACCCCGGCGGCGGCGCCGATGTCGTCCATCGACACGCCGTGGTAGCCGCGGGCGGCGAAGAGGCCCACCGCGATCTCCAGGATCTCGTCCCGCCGGGACCGGCGTCGGCCCGCGCCCGTCGCCGCGTTCGCCGCACCCCGTGCCTGCTGTTCCACCGCCACCGGGCAAGCCTAGACCGCGGGCGGGGCGCGGTGGAGGCTCGGTTACCCGTCGGTTTCCTCACGCTGCCCGGTCAGCCCTCCTCGATGCCGTGCTCCGCGCGCAGCTTCGCCGCCTCCGCGCCGCGGCCCAGCTCGTCCAGCGCGCGGGCCAGCAGCCAGGCGCCCTGGGCCGCCGGCCGGGACCCGGTGGGCAGCCCGCCGAGCACCCCGCGCAGCAGCCGCTCCGCCTCGGCCGGCCGGTCGTCGCGCAGCAGCAGCTCCCCGGTGAAGAGCTCGACCTGCGCCGCCTCGCCGAACGCCTCGATCCCGCGCAACCGGCCGGGCACGCCCGCCACCCGGTCCAGCGCGGCGGTCAGCCGGTCCTCGGCGGCCAGCACCCGGGCTCCCGCGTCGGCGGCCATCGCCCGCTCGTACGTCACCACCGGCGGCTCCTCCGGCAGATCGGCGAGCTTCCCGGCGGCCGAGTCCAGCACCTCGATCGCGGCCACCGCCGCGGGCAGGTCCCCGGACCACTGGAGGGCCAGCAGCTCCCGCCGCCGGGCCCGCAGCTCGTCCACCGGATGCCCGGCCAGCCGGTACGCGGACGCCGCGGCGGCGAACCGCTGCGCCGCCAGCGCGTCCCGGTCCGCGTCGTAGAGGACGCCGCCCGCCTCCTCCAGCACCTGACCCCGGTGCGGCAGGTTGTCCCGGCCGTCGAGGTTCTCCGCGAGCTGATCGAGCAGAGCGAGGGCGGGCTCGATCTCGCCGAGGCCCTCGTAGACACCGGCCAGCAGGTGTCGGCACCGGTCGGCCTCCGCCTGGGCGCCCAACCGGTCCAGCCCGATGATCGCCTCCTCGGCCACCTCCGCGGCCTCGCCGAGCCGACCGGCCAACCGGTAGGCGTCCGCCAGCTCCCAGCGGAGCAGCGCGTCCCCCGGCGCGCCCTGCTCCACGCAGAGGGTGACCGCCTCGGCGAGGTCGTCCACCGCCTCACCGGCCCGGTCGGCGCCGAGCAACGCCCGGCCCCGGGTGACCCGGAGCGGCAGCCGGGCACCGGGCGGGGCCACGGCCAGCGCCTCGTCGCAGGCGGCGACCGCCTCGGCCGGGTCGTCCACCGACCGGGCGTACGCCAGGCAGGCGGCGGCGAGCAGCTCCGCGTCGCCCACCTCCCGGCTGAGCCGGCGGGCCCGGCCGGCCGCCTCCCGGAACTCCTCGGCCCACTCCAACTGCTCCAGGATGTGCGCGCGGTGCAGCGCCACCCGGACCGCCAGCCACGGGTCGACGTCCGCCTCCGCGGCGGCCCGCCCGCTCGCGTCGAGCGCCTCCGTCCAGCGCTCCCGGTGCACGTAAGCCAGGGCCAGCCGGTCCCACCCGGCGGCCCGTTCGCGCTGGTCGCCCAGGCGGGTGAGGTGGTCGGCGGACTCCCGGGCCAGGGCCAGCCCCTCCTCGGCGTCCTCGTCGGTCAGGCAGAGCAGGGCGCCCAGCCGGCCGGCCACCACCTGCGCGCGGATCGGGTCGGGCACCTCCCGCCAGGCGGCCAGCGCGACCCGGTTCACCTCGACCGCCGTCGCCGGGTCGGCGCCGGCCCGCTCGTCCAGCTCGCCGGCACGCAACTCCAGCCGCCGGGCCCGCGTGGCAGCCGGCAGCTCGGCCCCGCCGAACCGCTCGTCGTACGCCCGCAGCGCGGCGACCAGCCCGTCCCGCCGGTGGGTACGCCAGCACTCGTCGGCGAGTTCGAGCAGCTCGACGGCAGTCGCGTCGGGCGGTACGACGACGTCGGCCGGGGCGGTCGGAACCGGGGTGGCGGTCGGAGCCGGCTCGCCGCCCGGGGTGACCGTCGGCGGCGTGGCGCGGACCGGACGGCGCAGGCTCGCGGAGAGCGGCAGGTGCTCGCCGACCTGCCGGGCGGCGAGCCGCCGGGCGATCAGCCCGGACTGGTGCGCCGTGCCGTTACGCGCGTCGAAGCGGGCGGCCAGCGCGGTCGCCGTGCCGGCCAGCTCATCGGCCAGGTCGCCCACCGGCACGTCGCCCGCCGGCCGGTCGCCGAACGCCCGCCGGTGTGCGGTCAGTTCGCCGGGCACCTGCCGCAGCGCGGCCGAGGCGGTGGCCGCGAAGTGCATGGCGGCGGCGGGCGTGGGCGCCCGGTCCAGCCAGTCGAGGTGCCGCTCGACCAGTTCCAGCGCGCGGGCCACGTTGCCGGTCAGGGTGCAGAACTCGACGTGGTCGGCGATCTCCCACAGGTCGGAGAGTCGCCCCCGCAGCCGCCGGTACGCCTCCCGGTGCGCGTTCCGCGCGGCGTCCCCCCGGCCGGTCTCCAGGTACGGCCGGAGCAGCGCGGTGAGGATCGCCTGCGGCTGCTCGGTGCAGGTCAGCCGGCCGGCGAGCACCGGCTCGGCCAACGCCACCGCCTCGTCGTACCGACCGATCGTGGCCAGGTGCTCGACCTGGCTGGTCGGATCGCAGCCGGCGCAGTCGGAGAGCGCGTCCCGGGGCGTGGTCATCCAGCGCCGGTACCACTCGGCCGCCTCCTCCTCCGTGCCCAGATGGGCGGCGACCAGGAAGCGGTGCTTGTGGACGGCCTGCAGGCCGTGCCCGGCCTCCCGGTACCGCCGCTCCATGTCGTCGAGCACCGCGTAGGTGCGGTCCAGCGGGAGCTCCGGGAACTTCAGCATGGCGTTCACCATGTACTTGAAGAACCAGAGCAGCTGGTGGGTGTAGCGCCGGTGGTAGGGCTGCGGGTCGCGGTCGTACTCGGCGAGGCACCAGGAGAAGGTCACCACGGACTTCGCCGGCTCGCCGCCGTAGACGTACGCGGTGGTGCCGCTGATCCGGGCGGAGAAGGCCAGGTGCCGGTCGTCGCCGGCGTCGGCCCGCCGGAGCAGCTGTTCCAGGGCGGCGATCTGCCCGGCGCCGTACGGCATGTTGTCGATCTCGTGCAGCATCCGCCAGAGGTCGTCGTCGCTCATCGTCGGCTCACTCCCGTCCCGGTACGGCCCGGCCGAGCAGGCCGAGGAAGGAACTGTTCAGCAGCGCCGCGTCGGCCGCGCGGATCGGATGGTGCCCGAGCAGCAGCGCCTGCCCGTAGAGCGCCTCGACGGCGAGCCCCGCCAGCTCCGGGTCGGCCAGCGTGGTGACCCGGCGGACCAGCGGGTTGCGGTGGTTCAACACCAGCTGCGGGCGGTCCGGCGGGGCGGAGGCGGCGAGCGCGTCGAGGACCCCGCCCCACAGCTCGTCGGCCCGGTCCCGGCTGGCGGCGAGCTGGTCGTGGAACGCCGCCGCGCGGCTGACCAGGTAGAGCGCGGGCAGCGACACCGGGTCGTACGCCCGGACCACCACCTCGCAGCCGAGCCGTTCCAGGGCCCGCCGCGCGCCGGCGAGGAACGGCCGCAGGGCCAGCTCGTCCCGCGGGTCCAGGCTGTCGAAGCGGGTGGTCAGGTCGCTCGGCTCCAGCCGCTCGATGAGCACCGACCGGTCCACGGTGGGCAGTCGCTCGATCAGCTCGGTGTCGTACGTGTACCCGCCGTTGACCAGCGCCAGGTCCTGCGCTGCGGCCACCGCGGCGAGCTGGCGGAACTCGTCGAGGCTGGCGGCGTACCGGATCAGGCCGTGCCGCTGGCGGAACTCGGCGAGGGTCAGGGTGCCGACGTTGGTGTCCATCGGCCACCACTGGTCGACCAGCCGGAGCATCTCGTCGTCGTGCAGGGCGAGCGCCTTCACCCCGAGGTGGTGCACCTGGAGGAACTCGCCGAGCCGCCGGGGGTTGTGCTTGGCGAGCCGGACCAGCCAGCCGCGTACCTGGTCGCCGAGGGCCTCGCGGGTGGCGGTGAGCAGGGCGTCCTCGTAGAGCGCCTCGCGGCTGGCGGTGGGGCGCAGCTCGCTGGCGTCCACCACGCAGTGCGCGAAGAAGGCCCAGTCCGGCAGCAGCCCGTCGGCGTGCTCGGCGAGCAGCATCCGCTTGAGGTACACCCGGTGCCCGGCCCGGGCCGCCGGGTTCACCGGGGTGGGCAGGATGAACGCGACGCCGGTCAGCCCGGCCTCCGGCACCGCCAGCGGCACCACGTCGAACGGGACGAAGCCGAGGACCTCCTGGGCGTACCGGTGCAGGGCGGCCCGGTCGACCGGGGCGCCCGGGGTGGTCGGCCAGGGCGGCGGCCCGGCGGTGGTGGGGGTGTCGCCGACCCGGACGTCGACCGGGAGCAGGCTGCCGTAGAGGCGGGCCAGCTCGGTCACCGTGGGCAGGCCGAGCCACTGGTCGGCGTCCCGCCGGGGCACCAGCGTCACCGTCGTGCCCGGCTCGGCCCGGGCCTGGTCGGCCGGGGCGGCCTCGACCGCGTACCGGCCGTCGGACCAGCCGGTCCAGAGCACGGTGGGCTGGTCGGCGTGCCGGGTGACGACCCGGATCTCGTCGGCGATCAGGAAGCAGGAGAGCAGCCCGATGCCGAACTGGCCGAGGAACTCGTGCCGGGAGAAGCCCAGCTCGTCGCGCTTGGAGCTGCGGCCGATGGTGGCCAGCAGCTCATGCACCTGGGCCTCGGTGAGGCCGATGCCGGTGTCGTGCACCCGCAGGGTGCCGTCCCCGGTCAGCTCCGGCGGCTCGATCCGCACCCGGGCCGGGGCGTCCGGCTCGGTCGCCCGGCGGGCGGTGATCGCGTCGACGGCGTTCTGGAGCAGCTCCCGGACGTACACCCGGGGGCTGCCGTAGAGGTGATGACTGAGCAGGTCGACCACGCCACGGAGGTCGACCTGGAAGGTGCGGTCCACACGCGCTCCCCGGTCCGATTCGGCGCTCACCGTACCGGTGATAACCGACACTGTCCGTCCCGTTTCCGGCCCGCTTGACCCTCGACCGGGTGCAGGCCGCAGGGTCCGTCGGCATGACCGCTCCCCTGCTCGGCCGCGACTACCGGCTGCTCTGGTCCGCCGCCGTCGCCTCCCGGTTCGGCGATTCCCTGCGTACGCCGGCGCTGGCCCTGCTGGCGGCGACGCTGACCCGCGATCCCCGCGCGATCGCCGCGGTGACCGTCGCCGGGCAGCTCCCGCCGCTGCTGTTCGGCCTGCTCGGCGGCGCGTACGCGGACCGGTGGGACCGCCGCCGCACGATGGCGGCGGTGGACGGGCTGCGGGCCGGCTTGGTGGCCGCCCTGGCCGTGCTGGTCGCCAGCGGCAGGGCCGGCATGGCCGCGCTGGCGGTGGCCACGTTCCTGCTCGCCACCCTGGCCACGGTCTTCGACGCGGCCTCCTTCGCCGTGCTGCCGTCCATCGTCGCTCCGGCGGCGCTCCCGACCGCCAACGGCCGTCTCCAAGCCGGCACCACGGTGGCCGGCGGCTTCCTCGGCGCCCCCCTCGCCGGCCTCCTCTTCGCCGTGTCGGCGGCGCTCCCCTTCACCCTCGACGCCCTCACCTTCGCGGCGGCCGCCCTCCTCGCGCTCTCGCTCCACCCCGCCCCGCTGCCGAGATCCCCCAGTTGCGGCCCGGACAGACCGGGCGACCAGGGGCGGTCCGAGCGCCACAGCCGCCGGATCGGCACGAAGCGAGGGGTGTGGCGGGAAGCGTGGGAGGGGGTGCGGTGGCTGCGGGGGGACCGGGTGCTGTGGCGGGTCACCGTGTTGAGCGCCGGCTCGAATCTGGCGATCAGCGGGGTGATGGCGGTGCTGGTGCTCTACGCGCTGGAGGTGCTGCGGGTGCCGGCCGCGGCGTACGGGCTCTTCATGGCGGGGGTGGTCGTCGGTGGGTTGGTCGGGGCGCTCGGGGCCGGACGGCTCGCCGTCCGGTTCGGCACGCTGCCGGCACTGCGCGGGGTGCTGGTCGGGCAGACCGTGGCGTTGGCCGGGTTCGCGCTGGCCCGGCACCCGGTGACCGGCGGCCTCGCGCTGGCCTGCTTCGCCGCCGGCACCTCCGTCTGGAACAGTCTCTGGTCCGCGTACGGGCAGCAACACGTGCCGGCCGAACTGCTCGGCCGGGTCGGCGCCGCACGGCGGATGGTCGCGCTGGCCAGCGCGCCGGTCGGGGCGGCGGCCGCCGGGTTGGCCGGGCAGGCGTACGGGGTGGCGCCGGTGGGCTGGGCGGCGGCCGGAGTCTTCGCCCTGGTCACCGCCGGGGCGTGGCGGATCCTGCGCGGGGCGCGTTCCATCGCCGAGCGCCGGACGGACCCGGTGGCACGTCCCTAGGCTGGAGCGGACGGCGGACGGACGGAGGGCGGCGTGGCGGAGCACGAGGCTGGTACGCCCGGCCGGCGGCCGGTCCTCGCCGGTCTCCTGCTCGCCGGGGCGGGTCTGTTCGACGGGCTCTCGGGCCTCGGCGGCCTGGACCATGACCCGTACGTGCTGTTCACCCGCAGCGGGCTCTACCACCTCGACCTCACCGGCTGGATGTGGGCGCACCTGGTGACCGGGGTCGTGATGGTGGCGGGCGGGATGCTGGCGTTCTCGGGACGACGCTGGCCGGTACGGCTGGCTGGCGCGGCGGCCGTGGTCGGCCTCGTCTTCCACCTGCTCGTGTTCGCCTACGAGCCGATCTGGGCGCTGATGGTGATCGGGCTGGCGGTGGCGGCCCTCCGGCTGCTCTGGCAGTGCCGCAGCGAGTCGGGCGAGCGGGTCATCTCGGCTGGCAGACCTTCCCGTTGAGGGCCGGGTCGGGCACCCGGTCGTTCCGCCAGACCGGGTTGACCGAGAGGGGCAGCGGAGGGGCCTGCCAGGCGGCGGAGACCTGCTGGAGCAGCGCGTAGCCGCGCTGCGGGCGGCTGACCGGCTCACCCTCGAGGAAGTTGACCAGGCGAGCCTGGACCACGGGCTCGGTGAGCAGGCCACCGTGCACGGCCGGCATCTGGAAGACCGGGATGCCGGTGTACTCGCCGGGCGGCGCCTCGGTCGCCGTGGTGGTGGGCAGGAACGCGAGGATCCGTACGCCGGGCACCGGGCACATCAGGTCGTTGCGGTAGAACGGCGCGTTGTCCAGCAACGACCGGATGAACGGCTCGTCGGGGCCGCTGCCGCTGCGGGCGAAGATGTCGGCGAGCCCGAAGAGGGCGCGCAGCTCCCAGCCGGCGGCGATGCCCCAGCCGCTGGACGCACCCTCCGGCGGGTAGTACGACCGGCCGGCGTTGATCAGCGGGCTGAACATGGCCAGGATGTCCACCGCCGGGTGCGGCCGGTCCGCCAGGTAGGTCCGGGCCACTATCGCCCCCTCGCTCTGCCCGATCAACGCCACCGGCCGGCCGGTACGTCGGTGCAGCAGCTCCACCTGCGTCGCGAGCAGCGCGATGCTGGACGCGATCGACCGGTAGGTGTCCCGGGCGGCGTACGGCAGCGGCCGGCCCTGCGGATCCAGCCCCCGGTAGGAGAACCACTGCACGTTCGGGTCGGCGGTCGGCTGGCCGCCGTACACGCTCCCGTGCCCGTCGAGGAAGATCACCGCGTGCCTGACGGTGCCCGGCAGGGGCCGGTCGAGCACCAGGGCCCGCCCCTTCGTCGGCATCTGGGGCAGGAGCTGGAGCAGCGGCTGCACCACCAGCGGTACGGCGAAGGCGAGCAGGACGGCCAGCGGGGCCGCCGGCACCCGCGCCCACCGCACCGGGCGCCGAGGCAGCAGAGCGGCCGCCACCGTACGTTGCCAGAGCAGGCCGTTGACCAGCCCGGCGACCGCGGCCACCGGCGCCGTCCACCAGTCCGGCACGGTCCAGACCAGCGCGCCACCGATGGTGAGCACCACGAAGTTCAGCAGCGACCAGCCGACCAACTCGATCGAGGGCAGCCCCCGCCACCACGTCCCGACCACGGCGGCACGTTGCAGGAAGGGCGCGAGCAGGAACAGCGGCAGCAGCGACGCGACCAGCAGCCAGGAGAGGGCAACCACCGAGGCGGCCACCGAGATCGCGGCCCAGGGCGACACCACCACGGTGAGCGCCGAGGTCAGCGTCATGTTCCGTCCGGCCAGCCAGCGCACGCTCGGCCGGGCCACCTGCCGGGGCCAGGCCAGAACGACCAGGCCGGTGGTGAGCAGCGCCCGAAGCACGACCACGACGGCCACGTTGATCACAAAGTCGGGCCAGGAGTCGTGGTAAACGAGCAGCCATCGCAGGTCGTGGTAGGTGTCGTACGGCCAGACGGCGGTGACCTGCGGGGCCAGCCCTTCGGCAGCGCGGAAGTCCAGCGCGACCAGCACCACGCCCTCGACGGCCGGCGGCAGGGCGGCCAGCACGAGCAGCGCGACGAACCGGCGGTCCAGATCCCGCACGCCTCCTCCTCACCGGGCCGACGAGAGTCCACCCGCAGACTCCCCCGGAGGCGGGCCCGGCGACGGGACAACCTGCAGATTGCCCGGTGACGGCCACCCGCCCTCCAGCACGCCGGTCCGCCCCCGAAGACCGGCGGGCCGTCAGCGCTGAGCGCCCCGGGGGGCCTAGCCGGGGCGGTGGTTCAGGCCGGAGAGCCGCAGGGCGAGCTGCTGCCGGGCCGGCGGCAGCACGGAGGCGGTGCGGAGCAGCACGTCGCGCAGGGGTCGGCCGGCCGGGGGCACGGTGGCGAGCCGGGTGATCCGGTCGGCGAATCCGATGACGTCCTCGGCGCACGGCCGGCGTGCGGCGGCCCAGTCGTCGAGGAGCGCATCCGGTCCGCCGTCGCGCACGTCGGCGAGGGTGTCGCCGAGGGCGACCGCGTCGCAGATGCCGAGGTTCATCCCCTGCCCGCCGGCGGGGCTGTGCACGTGCGCGGCGTCCCCGGCGAGGAGCACCGGCCCGGCCCGGAAGGTGTCGGCGATCCGGTGGTGGACCCGGAACCGCGAGGCCCACAGCACCTCGGTCACCCGGTCCGGCCGGCGGGCCGGCCCCCGCTCGTCGAGCAGGGCCTGGAACTGCTCGGCGTCCGGCTCGCGCGGCGCGTCGGCCACCGCGGCGACCAGCCGAACCACGCCGCCCGGCAGCGGCGCCCAGACCAGCGGCCCCTGCCGGGCCAGGAACAACGCGACCTGGTCGCGGGGCAGCACACTGTCCACCCGCACGTCGGCGAGCAGGAACGACTCGCCGGGGTCGGGGGATCCGTCGAACCCGATCCCGGCCAGCTCGCGCACCGTGCTGCGCATCCCGTCGGCACCGACCACCCAGCGGGCCCGGACCGTGGCGCCGTCGGCGAAGCTGACCGTCGCGCCGGCGTCGTCTCGGGTCAGGCCGGTCATCGTGTATGGCCGGAGCACCCGGCCGCCGAGCGCGGTGAGCCGCTCGGCGAGCACCGCCTCGGTCTCCGACTGGGAGACCATCAGCGCGTACGGGTAGCGGGACGGCAGCGTGCCGAAGGGGACGCTGAGCAGCACCCGGTCCCGGTCCCGCACGGTGAACCGCGGAGCGGGCAGCCCCCGGGCCACCAGCGGCGCGGCAGCGCCGATCCGATCCAGCTCCTCCAGGGTGTACGCGTGCACGACGGCCGCGCGGGAGGTGACCGGAGGCTGCGCCAGCCGGTCGACCACGGTCACGTCGACGCCGCGCCCGGCCAGGGTCGCAGCCACGGTCAGGCCGGTCGGTCCGGCCCCCACCACGAGGACGTCGGTGCGTTCGGGCAGCACGGCCCACCTCCATTGCCAACAAGTGTTTGCCAACGCTTGTTGGCAACGTTAGGCGTGGGTTGCTCTCGATGTCAACGCTTGTTGGCATACAGTCGTGGACATGACCGACGCCGCGCCCCGCGCCCGCCGCTCCGACGCCACCCGCGCCGCGATCCTCCGGGCGGCCCGGGAACGGTTCGCCGCCGACGGCTACGACCGGGCCACCATCCGCGCCATCGCCGCCGACGCCCGGATCGACCCGTCGATGGTGATGCGCTACTACGGCAACAAGGAGGGGCTCTTCGCCGCGGCGGCCGAGTTCGATCTGCGCCTGCCCGAGCTGGCCGGCGTGCCCACCGGGCAGCTCGGCGAGGTGCTGGTCCGGCATTTCCTCGACCGCTGGGAGGGCGACGAGACGCTCGCCGCCCTGCTCAGGGCGGCCAGCACCAACCCGGGCGCGGCCGAACGGATGCGCGGCATCTTCGCCGACCAACTCGGCGCGGCCGTGGCCCGGTTCGGCACCGACCCGGCGACCACCGCCCGCCGGGCCGGCCTGGTGGCCAGCCAGATCCTCGGCCTGGCCTTCACCCGCTACATCGTCGGCCTGCCGCCGATGGTGGACGCGGAGCCGGCCGAGCTGGTCGCCTGGGTCGCCCCGACCCTCCAGCGCTACCTGACCGGCCCGGTCCCGGATCCGCGTACCCCCTGAGCAGCCGGATCCCGCGAACGGCGACGGCCGTGGTCACCCGGGGTGACCACGGCCGTCGGTGGATCGAGGCGGATCAGCCGGCGAGGCCGCCCGGCTGGTCGCCCTTCACGACGGGAGCCCGGACCAGGTTGCCCCACTCGGTCCACGAGCCGTCGTAGTTGCGCACCTGCGGGTAGCCGAGCAGGTGGTGCAGCACGAACCAGGTGTGGCTGGACCGCTCGCCGATCCGGCAGTACGCCACCACGTCGTCTGACGGGCTCAGCCCGAGCTGGTCGGCGTAGATCGCGCGCAGCTCGTCGGCGGACTTGAAGGTGCCGTCGTCGTTCGCGGCGGACTTCCACGGCTTGCTCACCGCGCCCGGGATGTGCCCGCCGCGCAACGCGCCCTCCTGCGGGTAGTCCGGCATGTGCAGCATCTCGCCGGTGTACTCGCCCGGCGAGCGCACGTCGACCAGCGGACGACCGGCCGCGATGTGCGCCATCACCTGCTCGCGGAACGCCCGCAGCGGCGCGTCGTTCCGCTGCGGCACCGGGTACTCGGCGCGGGGACGGGTCACCTTCTCCCGGGTCAGCTCCCGCCCCTCGGCGATCCACTTCTGCCGGCCGCCGTCGACCAGCCGCACGTCGGGGTGGCCGAAGAGCGAGAAGACCCAGAGGGCGTACGCGGCCCACCAGTTGAAGTTGTCGCCGTAGAAGACCACCGTGTCGTCCCGACCGATGCCCTTGGCGGCGCAGAGCTCGGCGAAGCGCTTCGCGTCCAGGTAGTCCCGCGTGACCTCGTCGTTCAGCTCGGTGTGCCAGTCGACCTTGACCGCACCCGGGATGTGACCGGTGTCGTAGAGCAGCACGTCCTCGTCGGACTCCACCACGACTAAACCCTCGTCGCCCAGGTGCTCGGCCAGCCACTCCGTGGTGACCAGGCGCTGCGGGTCGGCGTACGACTGGAGGCGGGGATTCGGATCACTCGGCACCGGCATGATCTCCAAGGTACGCCCGATCGGGGGCCGACGACCCGGCAACGGAAATCGGGTGCGACGGATGTGGCGGGTCGCACGTGACAGTCGCGGAACCCGCCGACCACAGAGGATCACTACGGCAGCGGACCGGGCCGCCCCGACCGACGGTCAGGCGCGGCGGTGGACCAGGCGGCCGGCCACCACCGTGGCGAGGCATGTGCCGTCGTCGGCGAAGACGGCCAGGTCGGCCCGGCCGGCCGGGACCAGCGCCGCCGGCCGGAGGGCGTCCAGTACCGCGACGTCGTTGCGGGCGGCCGCGGCGCGCAGCCCCGGCTCGGTCACGTACGCGGCGAGCACGGCGGCGGCACCGCGCCGGAACAGCTCGTGCACCCGCTCACGCGGCGTCGGCGCGGCGGGCAGCGGTCCGTCGTGCACCAGGGCCGGCCCGAGGGTGCCGGCCCAGCGCCGCACCCGCACCTGCGGGTAGGCGGCCGTCAGCTCGTCCAGCGGCGCGATCGCGGCGATCCGGCCCCCGTCAACCAGGACCGCCGCGTCGGCGGTCGGCTCCTCGTCGAGGGTGCGCCGCAGCAGCGGCGCGGTGTGCAGGGTGAGCACGATCAGTCAGTGAGCGGGCCGAGGACCGGCCGCTTCGCGGTGACGGTGTCGCCGGAGGAGCGGCCGGTCAGCCGGCGCTTGATCCAAGGGGCCAGGTGCCGGCCGGCCCAGCGCAGGTCGGCGGCGCGCCCGGCCAGCCACGGGGTGGGCGCCGGGTGCGGCGGCACCATCAGCCAGTCCTCGTCGCAGCCGACGCCGAGCGCGGTCAGCACCTGCCCGGCTACCCGCCGGTGCCCGGCCGCCGACAGGTGCAGCCGGTCGGTGCTCCAGAGCATCGGGTTGAGGAAGGTGTCGTCGGCGTAGAGGTCGACCAGGATCGCTCCGTGCCGCTCGGCGGTCTCGCCGACCGACCGGTTGAGCAGCTCGATCCGGGGCGCGACGAGGCGCTGGCCGGGCAGCCGGGCCATCACGTCGGCGAACCGGAAGAGGATCACGTCGGCCCCGCCGGAGCGCAGTTGCGCGACCACGTCGTCGAAGCGGGCGAGCAGCGCGTGCGGGTCGAAGGTCCGCCGCAGCACGTCGTTGCCGCCTGCGGCGAAGCTGATCAGGTCGGGCTTCATGGCCAGGGCCGCCGGCACCTGCTCGGCCACGACGCTCGGGAAGAGCCGACCCCGGATCGCCAGGTTGGCGTACCCGAAGTCCGGGCCGGCCTCGGCGGCGAGCCGGGTGGCCACCAGATCCGCCCAACCGCGGTAGGTGCCGTCCGGATACGCGTCGTCCATGCCCTCGGTGAAGCTGTCGCCCACCGCCACGAAACTGCCCCAGCGCACCTGCTGCCCTCCGGTTCCCGGCTTCCCATCGGTGCCGGCCATTCTGGCACCGCAGGTGGTCGACAGACGCGCCGGCCGCGTATGGACGTGGCGTGGCCCACGCCGCCGACGGGTGTCACGGGGCAGAAAACCGGGCGCCAGGGCGGAAATAGTGACGCGCGACCCCAATCGGGGACGGTCAGGAGTGGACGCAGGAAGATCGGAGAGGTGACGCAGGACGTCCTCGGGGTGTCGTACGAGGAGTTCGAGAAGGCGTGGCTCGCCTACCTCAAGGACGAGGTGCGCTGAGCGCGGGCAGGCGGTGGGACCACCTCCGGTGGCCCCACCGCCGCTCTGCGGCCGTGGTGGATCGCTCAGGCCGCGTACGCCAGCAGCGTCAGGCCGCGCACGTCGGCCGGCTCCTCGACCGTGCCGAGCGGCTTGAAGTTGCTGTCCGGGACGGTGATGCCGGTCGCCCGGCGGACGATCACCTTGCCGTCGGCGGTGAACATGATGCTGCGGATGTCGCCCCCGCCGAGGCGGTCAGGCCCACCACCGCGAGCGCGGCCGCCGAGAGGGCCACGACACGGCGGAGCTTATGCAGACGAGCGGTGCGGGCGGCGGGGGTCGGGGCGGCGAAAGCGTTCACGGTTCCGGTCCTCAGGGTCGGTGGCGCATCGTTCTGACGCACTCCCAGACGTCGAGTTCCTCAAGGGGGGTTGCCGTCTCGTAGAAGGAAGTTTCGGGGAATGTTCGAGGCCTGGGCCACCCAGGACACAGGCCCTCAGCACCAGGTGCTGAGGGCCTGTTGATCGGCCTTGACCGATGGATCAGGGCACGTACGCTAGCAGCGACATGTTCCGCGTGGGCTCGGCGACCGTGCCGAGCGGCGCGAAGGTGCTGTCCAGGACACTGATGCCGGTCCTGCGCGTAACGATCACCTTGTTGTCGATGGTGAACATGATCCTCCAGATGTCGCCCTTACCCGGCAGGTCCACCACCTTGCTCGTGGTGGTGTCGACCACCGCGAAACTGCCTTCGTCGCGGGACACGTCGGTGGGCTGCCAACCGACCGCCACGTACCGGCCGTCCATCGACACGCTCCGGGCCTCCCAGCCACCCCAGTGCGCGGCCTCGTCCTTCGGCGGCGTGTAGGAGTACTGACGCGACTGCGTCCCGTCGGTGACGAACGGCTTGTACTGTTCGGACTCGTCGGACGCGGCCAGCCACGTCCCGTCGGCGGACCAGCACCGGCTGCTCTCCTGGCCTGGGTCACCGTTGACCCGCTTGTTGGCCGCCAAGTCGAACAGCACCGACTCCCGGGTCTTCTTGTGCACCATCAACAGGTCGCCGCCCTTCCAGACAAGCGGCCTGGAGCCGAGGCAGTTGACGTCGTCCAGCAGCCTCGTCGCCCCCGGCTCGCCGATCACCGAGGTGAGGAGGACACCCGACTGCCAGTCTCCGTCGGCGCCCTGCACCCAGGCCACCCGCTTACCATCCGGCGAGATGGTGAGGGTGTTGGACTCGCACCCGGTGGGGGCGGACGGAATCTGGTGGACCACCTGGTCCGAGCTGCCCCGGACGGCGTGGATCCGGGACTTGGTGGACGTGATCTCCAGGTAGTACCGGGTGCCGTCGAGGACGGACGCCGGCTTCGTCGGCGAGTTGGTCGGCTCGGCGCTCGCCGAAGGATGCGGGGTCGGGGTGACCTCGACCGGGGGCGTGCTGACGGTGGTCGACGGGCTGGCGGGCTGTGGCACGGGCGCCCGCCCGTCGGGCCGGATCGCCAGGGCGGTGCCGGTCGCGGCGGCGATCATCACCAGGGCGGCGGCCGACGTAACGACGGCGCGCTGGATGCCGAGCCGGCGAGAGGTACGCAGCGCCCGGTCCCGCAGGTCGACCGGGGTGACCTCATCGGCCAGCTCAGTCAGGTCGAGCCGGAGGCGGTCGTCGTTCATCGGGCACTCCCTTCCAGGACGTACAGCTCGGCAAGCTCGGGGGCGACGGTGCGCAACTTCGCCAGGGCCTTCGAGGTCTGGCTCTTGACGGTGCCGACGGTGACGCCGAGCAGGTCGGCGGCCTCGGCCTCGGTCCGGTCCTCGAAGAACCGCAGCACCAGCACGGCCCGCTGCTTCGGGGAGAGCTTCGCCAGCGCGCCCCGCAGGGTCAGCCGGAGCGTGGTCTGGTGTGCGTGGTCGGCGGCCGAGCCGCCTCCGCGCGGCTCGGGCAGCTCACCCGGCATCGACTCGGGGATCCGGCGCCGCCGCCACCAGGAGACCTGCAGGTGGTACATGATCTTTCGGGTGTACGCCTCGGCGTTGCCGCTGTCGTGCAGCCGGCTCCAGGACCGGTGGGTCCGGGCCAGCGCCGACTGGACGAGGTCCTCGGCCAGATGCTGGTCGCCGGTGAGCAGGTAGGCCGAGCGCAGGAGCGCGGGGGTCCGGTGACGGACGAACGAGTCGAACTCACTCAACTGAGGGTCCACACGAGCCGATCCTTGGGGGTGAGGTGGTGCATCATCCTGACGCCCTTCCAGACGTCACCCTCAGCCGCGGTGGTTGCCGTGCCTCGATGAGAAGTTTCGGCCGATCATCGGTCGCCGGTCGGAGGGTCCACCAACCCTGTCCGGTACGGGCCCCAGGCGACGAACCGCTGGAACAGCTCCCGCGGGGTCGGGCCGTCGTGCGGGTTCAGCCGGAACAGGTCGTGGGCCGCCTCGTGGTAGAGCCCGGACAGGTAGATGGCCAGCTCGACGGGGCTGTTGTCGAATTCGACCCGGAGGAGCAGCCGAGCCTCGGCGCACGGCCACGGCAGCCCGCAGGCCCGACACACCCACAGCGGACGGAGCGGCAGGTGCGGCGGCTGGCCCGGCGGATACGCCCGCGGCCGGTCCGGGTACGGCCCGAGGCGGGGCATCGGAAGCTGACCGGGGGGCATCACCAGCGCCCTCCGTTGGCCCGCCACTCCTGCGCCCGGGTCAACCGGCCGGGGCACCCCGGCCGCATCGTCGGGAGGACCCAGGTCGGCTCGCGCATCCAGCCCGGCAGGTTGGCGCCCCGAACCCGGCGGGGCAGGGCCGGTGGCGGCGCGGCCGTCCGGCACCGGAACCAGCGGAGCACATCGCGCATCTCGACCTTCTTCAGCAGCACGGGGCCGGGGCCGCCCCTGCACGGGAGAGATTCACGGGCGGCCCCGCAGCGGGCCGGACGGAAGGCGACCCACTGCGTGACAGTCTGCTGAGGACGGAACTACGCTCGGAAGTGATGTCGATGCCCTGAGCGGCGGCTGAGCAGGTCAGAGGCAGTCCCGGGCAGAGCGTGGGAAGTCCTGGAGAAACTATGGGAGAGACAGGGCGAAGCATGGGCGAGTCGTGGTGGGAGTTCATCACCAGCGAGCTGCGTCAGGCCCGCATCCGAGCCGGGCTCAGCCAGGAAGAACTGGCCAAACGGATCAACTACTCCGCATCCCACGTCTCCGGCGTCGAGACCGGCCAGCGTCCACCCAAGGCCGACTTTCTCGCCGCGATGGACGAGGCGCTGGGCACCGGCGGGATGTTCGGCCGGATGCTCCGCCGCGCCTCGCTGGTGGAAGGAGCTCCTCCATGGATGCGAGCGTGGATCGACAACGAGCGCGAGGCGGTCCTGCTGCGCTGGTATGAGCCGGCCTACGTGCCCGGCATTCTCCAGACCAAGGCATACGCGCGGATGACACTGTCGGACAGCTTGCTCAATGCCGAGGAAATCGAGCAGCGGGTCGCGTCCAGGCTCGGACGGCAAGTCATCCTCACCCAGGAGCACCCGTGTCAGGTCGTTGCCGTGCTTGACGTGATGGTGCTGCGTCGACCGCTCAAGGGGCACCCCGAGTTGATGGGTGAACAGCTCGCCCATCTGGTGAAGGCGGCCGAGCTGCCGCACGTTCAAATACTCGTGGTGCCTGAGGAAGCCGGGCTTTACCCTGCATTGCAGGGCGGCTTCATCCTGGCCACTCTCGGCGATAGCGCGGTAGTCGCGTACCTCGACCACCAGGTCCGTGCTCAGGTAGCGAACCAAGCCGATGACATTGCTAGCCTCCAACGGCAGTGGGAGGCCGTCCGTGGAGAAGCTCTTTCCCGCAGACAGTCACTCGAACTGATCAAGGAAGCGGCGCAGACATGGACATGACCGGTGCCCGATGGCGCAAGTCGACCCGCTCGGGCTCCAACGGTGGCGCGTGCGTCGAGGTGGCCGACAACCTGCCCGGCGTCGTCGGCGTGCGCGACAGCAAGGACCCGACCGGCCCGGTCCTCACCTTCGACCCGCAGACCTGGCGAGCCTTCATCGATCACACCAAACGCCACTGATTCGACGGACCGATGCCCTCGGCGTTGATCGCCGGGGGCATCGTCGTACCAGAACAGACCACGCCAGATCGTTGGGCAACCCTCCCGCCGTGCATGCATAATGAATGCATGGTTGCTCTCCAGATTCGCGACGTACCTGAGGAAGTACGGGACGCGCTGGCAGCCCAGGCCAGGGCGCGCGGCCAGTCGCTCCAGGCGTACCTGCTGGAGCTGGTGGAAACGCAGGCCCGACGGCTGCGCAACACGGCGGTCCTGGACCGTTTCGGTGGCCGGTCGGACGGCACACGCTCCCTGCCAGGAGAAAGTGCGGCGGAGTTGACCGACCAGCGGGAGCAGCGCGGACCTTCGGGGCACGCGGCGTGATCGTGGTGGACGCCTCCGTCCTTGCCGATGCCCTGGTCGATGACGGTCCGGTGGGCGACGCGGCGAGGGCGGAGCTGACCGCGGATCCGCACTGGGCCGCCCCCGGTCATCTCCTGATCGAGGTGATGTCGGTGATCAGGGGCAAGGTTCTCGGCAACAAGCTGGCCCTTGCTCGGGCTCAGGAGGCGATCCAGACGCTGCCCTCGTTGGTCATCGACGAGATCAGCACCGCGACGCTGCTCGACCGGATGTGGCAACTCCGTGGCAACGTCACCGCGTACGACGCGGCATACGTCGCTGCGGCGGAGATGCTCGCCTGTCCGCTCGTTACCGGCGACGGGAGGCTCGCCAAGGCGAGCGGCGTCCGTTGCGAGATCCGCCTGATCACCACATCCTGAATCGGATCGACGGCCCCGATACATCGGTCATAGGCTGCGGCAATGCTGCTGCGCATGTCGACCCTGCTGCTCCGGACCCTCCGTGAGGACCCGGCGGATGCGGAGGTGCCGAGCCACCGGCTCCTGCTCCGCGCCGGCTACGTCCGCCGCGCCGCACCGGGCGGCTACACCTGGCTGCCGCTGGGCAAACTGGTGCTGGACCGGATCACCGAGATCGTCCGGCAGGAGATGACGGCGATCGGTGACCAGGAGGTGCACTTCCCGGCGCTGCTGCCCGCAGAGCCGTACCGGACCAGCGGCCGGTGGACTGAGTACGGCGACGACATCTTCACCCTCGCGGACCGGAAGGGCGCGGAGCACCTGCTCGCCCCGACCCACGAGGAGATGGCCGCGCTGCTGGTCAAGGATCTCTTCTCGTCCTACCGGGACTTCCCGGTGACGCTCTTCCAGATCCAGACGAAGTTCCGGGACGAGGCCCGGCCCCGGGCCGGGCTGCTGCGCGGGCGCGAGTTCCTGATGAAGGACGCCTACTCCTTCGACCTGGACGAGGCCGGTCTGCAAGCGGCATACGACCGGCACCGCGACGCCTATGCAAAGGTCTTCGACCGGCTCGGGCTCGACTACACGGTGGTGCACGCGACGTCCGGGGCGATGGGCGGCTCGGCGTCGGAGGAGTTCCTGGCCGCCACGCCGGTCGGTGAGGACACCTTCGTCGGCTGCACCGCCTGCGACTATGCGGCCAACACGGAGGCGGTGGTGACCCGCGCCCCGGCGGCCGGCGACCCGGAGGCGCACCCGCCGCTGGAGGTGCACGACACCCCGGAGACGCCGACCATCGCCTCGCTGGTCGACCTGGCGAACACGCGCGGCCTGGGCGGTCGGCGCGACTGGACCGCCGCGGACACCCTGAAGAACGTGGTGCTGACCGTACGCCGGCCCGGCGCCGAGGAGCCCGAGCTGCTGGTGATCGGGGTGCCCGGGGACCGGGAGGTCGACCTCAAGCGGGTCGAGGCGGCGGTGCACCCGGCCGCGGTGGCGGTCTTCGACGACTGGGCGGCCCACCCCGAGCTGGTCCGCGGGTACATCGGCCCGCAGATCCTGGAGAAGCTCGGCGTCCGCTACCTGGTCGACCCCCGCGTGGTCACCGGCACCGCCTGGCTGACCGGGGCCAACGAGCCGGGTCGGCACGCGGTCGACGTGGTCTGCGGTCGGGACTTCACCCCGGCGGGCACGATCGAGGCGGCCGAGGTGCGCGCGGGCGACCCCTGCCCGGCGTGCGAGGCCGGCGAGCTGACCATCCGGCGGGGCATCGAGATCGGACACATCTTCCAGCTGGGCCGCCGGTTCACCGACGCGTTCGCCGTCGACGTGCTCGGCCCGCAGGGCAAGCCGGTCCGGCCGACCATGGGCTGCTATGGCATCGGGGTGTCCCGGGCGGTCGCGGCGATCGCCGAGCAGCACCACGACGAGCGGGGTCTGGTGTGGCCGGCGGCGGTCGCGCCGTGCGACGTACACGTGGTGGCAGCCGGGAAGGGGCCGCAGCTCGACGCGGCGCTCGACCTCGGCGGACGCCTGGCCGCCGCGGGCCTGCGGGTGCTGGTCGACGACCGGACGCACGTCTCGGCCGGGGTGAAGTTCACCGACGCCGAGCTGATCGGCATCCCGCGCGCCGTCGTGGTCGGCCGCCGGCTCGCCGACGGGTACGTCGAGCTGCGCAACCGGGCCGGCGGCGAACGAATCGAGCTGCCGCTGGACGGTCTGGTCGAGCGACTCGCCGACGAGGTGGGCGGGGCGCGCCGCAACGGGGTGTAGCGATCGCGCCACGGGGTACCGCTGCGGGATCGACCAAGGTTTTCGGAGGCTCTCATGTACCGGGTCAGCGACGTGATGACGAAGCAGGTGGTCTACCTGCCGGCGGAGACCATGTTGGACGAGGCGGCCAGGGTGATGAAGGAGGCGGACATCGGCGACGTGGTGGTCACCGACGGGGCCACCCTCGCCGGCATGCTGACCGACCGCGACATCGTGGTGCGGGCGGTGGCCGAGCGCGCCGACCCGGGGACCACCACCATCGGCTCGATCATCACCCGTGAGGTGGTGATGATCGAGCAGCACTCCACCGCGAGCGAGGCGGCCGCGCTGATGCGCGAACGCGACATCCGGCGGGTGCTGGTCTGCGACAACGACCGCAAGCTGGTCGGCATCGTCTCGCTGGGCGACCTGGCCATGCAGCTCGACCCGAACTCCGCGCTCAGCGACATCAGCGAGGCCGCTCCGAACATGTGACCCGGCCGACGCGGCACCCTCCGCCCGACCCCGGTGGGCGCCGCGTCGACGGCGGTAGCCTGACGGGATGCCCGAGATGCCGACCAAGCTGGCCGAGATCGTCGACGAGTTCGCCGCCGCGCCCCGCGATCTGGTGCTGGAGATGCTCCTCGAGTACGCCGACATCATTCCGCCCCTGCCGCCGGAGATCGACCGGGAGGGCATGGAGCAGGTGCCCGAGTGCCAGACGTCGTTCTTCCTGCGCGCCCAGGTCCAGCCGGACGACACGGTGGTCACCTGGTTCGACTGCCCACCGGAGGCGCCCACCACCCGCGCCTTCGCCGGCATCCTCGCCGAGGGGCTGGCCGGGGCGAACGCCGGGCAGGTGCTGGCTGTGCCGGACGACCTCTACCAGCGGATGGGGCTGGCCCAGGCGATCAGCCCGCTGCGGGTACGCGGCGGGACCGCGATCCTGGGCCGGCTCAAGCGCCAGGTTCGGGAACAAGCCGGCTGAGCTGGGCGTTCACCCCGTTCATGGAGATCGAAATCTACGCCGACGTGGTGTGCCCCTGGTGCTGGATCGGCAAGCGCCGGCTGGAGCAGGCCCTCGAGTCGTACGACGGTGAGGTGACCGTCGTGTACCGGCCGTTCCAGCTGGACCCGACGCCGGTCACCGAGCCGAAGCCGCTGCTCGAGGCAATGGGCGCGAAGTTCGGCGGCCGGGAGCGGGCCGAGACGATGTTCGCCCAGGTGTCGCAGGTCGCGGCCGGCGTCGGTCTGGACATGCGCTTCGACCGGGCGGTGCACTCGAACACCTTCGAGGCGCACCGGCTGATCCGGTTCGCCACCGAGCGGGGCCGGGCCGCCGAGACCATCGACGCGCTCTACCGGGCGCACTTCACCGACGGCATCGACGTCGGCTCGAAGGACGCGCTGGTCAAGCTCGCCACCGAGGTCGGCCTGGACGAGGCCGAGACCCGGGAGTACCTGGACTCGAACGTCGGCCGGCGCGAGGTCGCGGCCGACCTGACCGCCGCCCATGAGCTCGGGGTGAGCAGCGTGCCGACGTTCGTGCTGGCCGGCAAGTACGCCGTCACCGGCGCGCAGGAGCCGGAGACGCTGCTCGCCGCCCTCCGCGAGGTCGAACAGCGGGAGTCGGCAGCCTGACGAGCGGGTGTCCGGCGCCGCCCGGCACCGGGCATCAATCGACGGGTGTGATGTTTCACGTGCAACCACATCGACGCCCGCGATGATCTAGTCCGGCCTGGCCAACCCCTCCACCACCGTCGCCCCGGGCAGCGCGCCGAGCGCCGGCCCGGGCAGCGCGATCTTGCTGTGCCGTACGCCGGATCCGATGATCACGTGCGGGACGGCGATCACCCGCGAATCGACCAGGATCGGCCACTGCTCCGGCAGACCGATCGGGGTGATGCCGCCGTACTCCATGCCGGTCAGCTCCACCGCGTCAGCCATCGGCGCGAAGCTGGCCTTGCGGACGTCCAGCGTCCGGCGGACCACGCCGTTCACGTCGGCGCGGGTGGTGGCGAGCACGATGCAGGCGGCGTACCGGATCTCACCCTCGCGCTTGCCGGCCACCACCACGCAGTTCGCCGACACGTCCAGGCCCACCTCGTACGCCGCACAGAAGGCGGCCGTGTCGGCCAACTCGGCATCGATCGGCGCGACCAGCACATCGTCCACGTCGACCGGCGCGTCGGCCGGCCACCGCTCGATCGCCGCGGCGACCGGCGGTGCCAGCAGGTCCAGCCGGGCGCGGGCCGGCTCGGTCTTCAGCGTCCCCATCACGGCTGCGATCCTCGCACCCGCGCCCCGGTTCCGCTCGGCAGGCCCACCCCGACGCGGCCAAGGTCAGCTGCCGGTGAGGAAGGCGTTCTCCCGGGCGAAGGTGCGGTCCTGGAACGCGGCGAGCTCCTCCGCCCGGGCCATCTGGGCGCGGTGCGTTTCGATGTCCTCCATCCCGTGCCGGACACCCAGCCGGATCACGCCGTAGAGGAAGACGAAACCGAACACGTAGAGGATCACGGTGGTGACTAAAACCAGCATGCGGCCACGGTAAAGCGAAGGCGAAGCGCAGACGCTTTCATCTCCGCCCGGTTCCCCCGTTCGTGTCACGGGGATGCCGGCGGCATCCCCGTTGGTGACGGCACCACAACCCTGCCCGCGAGCAGCACACCGAGCAGCCCGCAGCCGGCCGCCACCGCGAGGGTGGCCGCGAACCCGGCCGGACCGGGCGCCGGGCCGGCGGCGAGCACCGCGCCGGTCAACGCCAGCACGGTGGCCGCGAACAACGAGTCGCCCAGTTGCAGGGAGGAGCTGTTCCGGCCCTGCTCACCGGGGGCGGAAAGCGTGAGGGTGAGCACCGACAGGGACGGATAGAGCAGCCCCATGCCGAGCCCGGCCGTGGCCCAGCCGAACACCGCGAGCGGCACCGGCACGGCTGGCACGACGGTCAGCGCCACCACGGCCGTACCGGCGGCCACGCAGGCCAGCCCGGCCCGGGGCAGCGTGGCCGCGGAGCGCGGCGTGCGCAGCCGCCCCTGGAGCCAGGAGCCGACCGACCAGGAGACCGCACCCACGGTGAGCACCAGACCCGCCGCGGTCGGCGAGAACCCCCGCTCCCGGGAGAGCATCAGCGGAATCACCACCTCCGCCCCGGCGAACGCCGCCGAGGCGAGGCCACGCAGGCCGATCACCGTCGGCAGACCCCGCCCGGCCCGCAGGAAACCCGCCGGCAGCAGCCGCGGCGCGCAGCCGAGCAGCCCGACCAGGGCCACCCCCACCACGCCGACCGCGAGCGCGCCGCGCTGCTGCCCCCCGTAGTGCAGCAGTGCGGCGCTCGCCCCCGCCCCGCAGGCCCAGCCGATCCGGGCCGACGCGCCGGGCGGCGGCCGGACCGGCGCCGACACGCCGAGCGCCCGCAGCCCCGGCTGGATCAGCAGTACCGCGGGCACCGCGACCGCCGGCACCGCCAGGAAGACCCACCGCCAGCCGAGGTGCTCCACGATCAGGCCGGCCAGCGCCGGACCGACCAGCGACGGTACGACCCAGGCCGCCGCGAACGCGGCGAAGACCCGCCGCCGCAACTCCTCCGGGTACGCCTGACCCACGATCACGTAGAGCGCCACCGAGAGCAGGCCCGAGCCGAAGCCCTGCACCACCCGCCCGACCACCAGCACCCCCATCGCCGAGGCGCTACCGGCGACGAGCAGCCCCACCACGAACCAGGCCACCCCGTGCCACATCGGCGCCCGAGGTCCCCGCGCGTCGCACCAGATGCCCGAGACCACCATCGCGACCACGCCCGAGGCGAACGGGCCACCGAAGGCGAGCGCGTACAGGGTCAGGCCGTCCAGGCTTCGGGCGACCGTCGGCATGGCGGTGCCGACGGCCAGGGCCTCGAACGCCAGCAGGGAGACCAGGGCGACGCTGCCCACCGTCATCGCCCGCAGCCGCGGGGCGTACAGGTGCTCGGGCGGGGCTGCCGGGGCGGCGGTGGCGGTCACCGGCGGGCGGCGCGGGGTGCGATCGGCATGGGCTCAGCCTCGGCCCTCAACCCGGGTTGAGGTCAACCGTGAGCCCGGTCTCGTCACGCCGACTCCAGCGCCTCGCCCACCCCCTTCACCAGCCCGGACATGTGCTGGTCGGCCAGCAGGTGCCCGGCGGTGATCACCAGGGCCAACGGCCACTCGATCACCTGCAGCGCGGCGAGCACCCCGAGCCCCGCGTAGTAGGTGACCTTGTCCGGCGGCGGCACCGCCACCTCACCGAGCAGCGGGATCTCCACCCGCCGGCAGTACGTCCGAAGCGTCTCGTGCGTCCCACTGAGCTGTCGCGTCAGCGTGCTCATCCCGGCCTCCCCCGGTTTCCCGACCATCGACGTCCGACCGGCATTCCACCGGTGACCCGGTCCATGCCCCGGCCAGCACGGAACTTCCCCTGGCAGGAGGGCATAACGGACGGCCCGCCGGGAAGCCAGGCCGTCGGAACGAAGCGCGGGAGGCGAGATGGCGTACGGCGAGCGCGGCGGGAGCGGCACCGGGGAGCAGGGCCGGCGACACGGCCGTACCCCTCGATGACGTCGCTGGGCCGGGTCGCCGGTCGCCTCCTGCCGCCGGTCGGCGTGCCGGAAGCCGTCGCGCACGCGGTCCGTACCGTCGCCGCCGCCGTGCCGGACGCCGCCCGCGACGTCGCGTCGGTCCTGCCGGAGGCGGCCCGGGCCGCCACCTCGGCCGTGCCCGGCGGCGCGGCCGTACGCGACGCGGTCGGGCGGACGGCCGTACCGGAGGCGGTCGCCGACACCGCACGCGGCGTGGGCGCCGCCGCGGCCCGGCTGGCCCGGGTGGCCGGGCTGAGCAGCCGCCGGGTCTGGTCCCGGAACGGCCGCCACCACATCGAGGTGCACGGCGTCTGCCAGGACGGCGGAGACCGGCTCGCCCGCCAGGTCGAGCAGGCGTTGGAGCAGATGTCCGGGGTGGCCTGGGCCCGGGTGAACGCGCCCTCCGGCCGGGTGGTGGTGGCCGTCGCGGAGCCGAAGCCGAAGCTGCGCGACCTGATCGCCACGATCGCCAGGACCGAGCGGGTCTGCCCGCACGAGCCCGACCCGGAGGTCCCGCCGCCGCAACCGCCGGAGGAGGGGCCGCGCACCCCCCGCACCCTCGGCGCGCTGGCCTCCGACGCGCTCGGCCTGACCATCTCGGCGGTCACCCGGATCCTGCCGTTCACCCCGGTCCCCGGCGAGGTCGCCGGCTTCCTCACCGCGGTCGACCTGCACCCGAAACTGCACGCCCTCGCCGACCGCGGCCTGCGCGCGGACCCCCGCGCCCAACTGCTCTTCCCGCTCGCCGAGGCGGTCGCCCAAGGGCTCGCCGGGGGCTGGGCCGGGATCGTGCTGGACGGCGCGCAGCGGGTGGTGCAGTGGGGTGAGGCACGCGCCCAGCTCGCCGCCTGGTCGAAGGCCGAACCGCGGCTGACCGGCGACCCGGAGCGGGCGGTCGCCCGGGTACCCGCCGGCGAACGCCCCTGCCCGACGCCGCCGGGCTCGGCCGAGCGGTACGTGAGCCGGTCGCTCGCGGCGGGCGCCGCCGCCGGCGCGGTCGCCGTGCCGGTGGCCGGCCCGAAGCGGGCCGCCGCGCTGGCGCTGTCCGCGCTGCCAAAGGCCCCGGGAAACGGCCGCGAAGGATATGCGGCCCAGCTCGGCCGGATGCTGGCCCGGCGGGGTGTGATCGCGATGGACCGCAGCGTGCTGCGGGAGCTCGACCGGATCGACACGGTGGTGCTGGACGCCGCGGTCCTCGGCTCTGGCCGGGGCGTGCTGGCCGACCTGGCGCCGCTGCCCGGGGCGGACACCGGTCAGGTCGCCGCCCGGGCCTTCGCGCTTTTCGACCCGGACGCCCCCGACGGGTTGCGGAAGGGCGACGGGTGGCGGCTCGGACCACTGGACCGGATCGACGCCGAGGACCCCGGCGACACCCCGGACAGCCGCCGGCTCCGGGACGCCGGACGTACCCTGCTCGGTCTCGCCGACGGCGACACCCTCGCCGCGGTGCTGCGGATGGAACCCGCGCCGGCGCCCGGCGCCGGCGCCCTCCCCACCGCCACCCGCCAGGCCGGACTGCGGCTGGTGGTGGCCGGTGACGACGACGGCCGGTACGACTTCGCCGACGCCGTGCTGCCCGGCGGCCCACGGCTCACCGAGTCGGTACACGCCCTGCAACGCGACGGCGCGGTGGTCATGCTGGTCTCCGGCGACCGCTCGGCGCTCGGCGCCGCCGACTGCGGCCTGGGCGTGGCCGACCCGGACGACCTCCCGCCGTGGGGCGCCCACCTGCTGGTCGGCGCCGACCTGCGGATCCCCGCGCTGCTGATCGAGGCGACCGGGGTGGCCCGCCGGATGACCGGGCAGAACATCAGGATCGGGGTGGCCGGCAGCGCCCTCGGCGCGCTGGGCGCGTTCACCGCCGACCCGCAGCTGCTCCCCGGCCGGACCCTGGGCGCGGTGAACGGCGCCGCCGCACTCGCCTTCGCGCACGGCGTGTGGCGGGCCCGGCGGCTGCCGGACCGGACCCGCCGGTCCGTGCCGGCGGTGACCGCCTGGCACCTGATGCCGGTGGAAACCGTGCTGGGACAACTCGACACCGGCCCGGAGGGGCTCAGCACGGCCGAGGCGGCCCGCCGGCGCGGGGCGGTCACCGGCCAGGGCGCCGGACCGGCCGGGCTGCTCCGGGCGTTCGTCGACGAGCTGGCCAACCCGCTCACCCCGGTGCTCGCCGCCGGGGCGGTGCTCTCCGCCACGTTCGGCTCGCTGGTCGACGCCGCCCTGGTCGGCGGGGTGGTGGGCGGCTCGGCGCTGATCGGCGCGGTGCACCAGCGCAACACCGAACGTTCCCTGGCCGAGCTGCTGACCCGCGCGGCGGTGACCGCGCGGGTCCTCCGCGAGGGCGCGGAGCAGGTGGTCGCGGCGGAGGAGCTGGTACCGGGAGACGTGGTCGCGGTCGGCCCCGGCGACGCGATCCCCGCCGACTGCCGGGTGCTGACCGCCGACGGGCTGGAGGCCGACGAGTCGTCGCTGACCGGGGAGTCGCTGCCGGTGGGCAAGACCCCGGACCCCGTGGTGGCCGCCGCCGTCGCCGACCGGCGGTCGATGGTGTACGAGGGCACCACGGTCGCCGCCGGGCACGGCACCGCCGTGGTAGTGGCGACCGGGGAGGAGACCGAGGCGGGACGCAGCCTCGCCCTGGCCCGCGAGGCGCCGCCGGCCAGCGGCGTGGAGACCCGGCTGGGCCGGCTCACCAGTGCCGCCGTGCCGCTCGCCGCCAGCTCGGCGATCGCGGTGGCCGGGGCGGGGCTGCTCCGGGGCGTACCGCTGGCGGCGACCGCCGCGACCGCCGCGAACCTCGCCGTCGCCTCGGTGCCGGAGGGGCTACCGTTCCTGGTCAGCGCCGCGCAGCTGGCGGCGGCCCGCCGGCTCGCCGAGCACGGCGCCCTGGTCCGCAACCCGCGGACGATCGAGGCGCTGGGCCGGGTGGACGTGCTCTGCTTCGACAAGACCGGCACACTCACCGTGGGTAAGCTGCTGCTGGCCGGGGTGGGCGACGGCGGCGGCCGGTACGCCCCACCGGACCGGCTCGACGAGCCGCTGAAGCTGACCCTGGCCGTGGCGCTGCGCGCCACCCCGGCGGCGGCCGACCCGGACGAGCTGCCCCAGCAGACCGACCGGGCGGTACGCCGCGGCGCGGGCACCGCCGGGGTGGATGAGCGGACCGGCGCGGCGGGGTGGGAGGCGGTGGGCGGGCTGCCATTCGAGCCGTCCCGGGGCTACCACGCCACGATCGGCCGGACCGGGGGCCGGCTGCTGCTGAGCGTGAAGGGCGCACCCGAGACGGTGCTGCCGCGCTGCGCGGCCCGGCGTACCGCCGCCGGGGACGAGCCGTTGGACGACGCGGGCCGGGCGGCGCTGCACGGGATGCTCGCCGAGCGGGCCGGGGCCGGTCACCGGATCCTCGCCGTCGCCGAGTGCGCGGTCGGCGCGGAGGCGGTTACCGACGAGCAGGTCGACGGGCTGGTCTTCGTCGGCTTCCTGGCGCTCGCCGACGGGGTCCGGGAGAGCGCCGCGCCGGCCGTGCGGCGGATCCGGCAGGCCGGCGTGCACACCATCATGATCACCGGAGACCATCCGGCCACCGCCGAGGCGATCGCCTCGATCATCAGCCCCGACCACGGCGAGCAGCGCGTGGTCACCGCGACCGAGCTGAACCGGCTCGACGACGAGGCCCTCGCCGACCGGCTCACCCGCACCGACGTGGTCGCCCGCTGCACCCCGGCCCACAAGGTACGCATCATCCAGGCGCTGCAACGGCACGGCCGGACGGTGGCGATGACCGGGGACGGCGCCAACGACGCGCCCGCGATCCGGCTGGCCGACGTGGGCATCGCCCTCGGCCAGCGGGGCACCCCGGCGGCCCGCGCCGCGGCCGACCTGGTGGTCACCGACGACCGGCTGGAGACCATCATCGCCACCCTGGTCGAGGGGCGGGCGATGTGGTCCTCGGTCCGCCACGCGCTGAGCATCCTGGTCGGCGGCAACCTCGGCGAGATCGGGTTCAGCGTGCTGACCGCCGCGTCCACCGGCCGGTCCGCGCTGACCGGCCGGCAGCTGCTCCTGGTCAACCTGCTCACCGACCTGGCGCCGGCGCTGGCCATCGCGGTCCGGCCGCCCGCCGACGGGGCCGAGGACCTGCTGCGGGAGGGGCCGGACACCTCGCTGGGTGAGACGATGACCCGGGAGATCGCCCTGCGGGCCGCCGCCACCACGCTGGGCGCGACCGCCGGCTGGACGTTCGCCAGGTACACCGGTCGACGGCGGCGGGCCGGCACGGTCGCCCTCGCCTCCCTGGTCGGCACCCAGCTCGGGCAGACGGTGCTGGCCGGCGGAACCAGCCCCGCCGTGCTGGCGTCCACCGCCGCTTCGATCGGCGTGCTGGTCGCCGTGGTGCAGACGCCCGGGGTCAGCCAGTTCTTCGGCTGCACCCCGCTCGGCCCGGTGGGCTGGTCCATCGCCGCCGGCTCCGCGCTCGGCGCCACCGTCGCCAACGGCGCGCTGACCCGACTGGTCGACCGCCTCCCGCAGCCCGGCGTCCGGCCTCCGGCCGATCCGCTTGCCCGCACCGATGAGAGGTAGGAGCCGACCATGTGCCCACCGGCCTGACGGCGGCCGGCAGCGGATCGCCGCCCGCCCCGGCGTGGGCCGGGGGGCGGCGACGGTGTGCGGAGAAAGGTCAGGCCCGCTCCGAGATGGCCTCGATGAGGTCGCCCACCGGGCGCTCCGGCAGCGAGCGGGCCACATCGGCGACGGCGACGATCCCGACGAGTTCGTGCCCGTCGATCACCGGCAGCCGGCGTACCTTGTGCTTGCCCATGGTCCGCAGGATCTCGGCCGCGTCGTCGTCCGCTCCGATGGTCACCACCTCGCCCTGGGCCAGCTCGCCGGCGGTCACGCTGCCCGGGTCGCGGCCCTCGGCGAGCACCTTCACCACGATGTCCCGGTCGGTCAGCATGCCCTTGAGCCGGTTGTCGTCGCCGCAGATCGGCAGCGAGCCGACGCCGAGCTCCGCCATCCTCCGGGCGGCGGCCTTGAGGTCGTCCTGCTCCCGGACACAGGTCACGTCGCTGGTCATGATTTCGCGTGCGGTCGGCATTGCCCTGACACCTCACTTTCGGGGGGTTGTTGCCTGTTCTCCTACCCCCGGCGGCGCAACACACTCCGGAGCATGGACCGCAACCTCGCGGGAATGCCGCCGGTGGAGGTGATCGGCATGGCCTTCGTCCAGGTCATCGAGTACGACACGGACCGCTCCGCCGACGTGCGGGCACTGAGCGAGGAGTGGGGACAGCAGCAACTGTCGAACGCCCCGGCCCGGATGACCATCGCCGAGGACCGGGAGCGGCCCGGACACTTCGTGATGGTCGCCGAGTTCGACAACTACGAGCAGGCCATGGCGCACAGCGCCCAGCCCGAGACCGGCCGGTACGCCGAGCGGATGCGCAGCCTGGCCAAGGGCGAACCGCGCTACGTCAACCTGGAGATCGTCCAACGGGAGCTCTGAGGACGGTGTGGTCCTCGCCCGGCTCGACCACGAGCATTTCGCCGGCCGCGAGCGGCATCTCGCGGCCGGCCTGACGCATGCCCGCCGGCCTGTCAGTGCCCCTCTTCACACCGTGCGTTGACTAGCTTGTGGGGGTGGTCCACGACGAGCAGATCCCGATGACCCGTCCGAGGGCCCCGATTCCGGCCGCACCACCGGCCGCCCGGTGTGGCGGCGACCGCGGCTGGAAACAGTGACGTGGTGCTGAGACGTCTGCTGGATGGCCGCTACCTGTCCGAGGAGCTGCTGGGCACCGGCGGCATGGGCGAGGTGTGGCGGGGGCGGGACCTGCGGCTGGACCGACCGGTGGCGATCAAGGTGCTCAGCGCGGCCGGCCTCGACGAGCCGATGGCCGCCGAACGCTTCGACCGCGAGGCCCGTGCGGCGGCCCGGCTGACCCACCCCCACATCGTCGCCGTGTACGACTTCGGCACCGAGGAGCACGACTCCTACCTGGTGATGGAGCTGGTGGAGGGGCGGACCGTGGCGGCGCTGATCGCCGACGGCCCGCTCCCCGTCGAGCAGGCGGTGTCGATCGCGATGCAGGCCTGCGACGGAATCGCCGCCGCGCACGTGGCCGGGGTGGTGCACCGGGACGTCAAGCCCGGCAACCTGATCGTCACTCCGTCCGGCACGGTGAAGATCTGCGACTTCGGCATCGCCCGGCTCCCGCAGGCGGTTGGGCAGAACACCCTCACCGGTCCGGCGATGAAGCTGGGGACCAGCTTCTACATGTCGCCGGAGCAGGCGCTCGGCCGGCCGGTCGACCCCCGTACCGACCTCTACAGCCTGGGTTGCACGCTCTACGCGATGCTCGCGGGCATCCCGCCGTTCTCCGGGGACCCGCTCAGCGTCCTGCACCAGCACGTCAACGAGCCGCCCCCGCCGCTGCGCACGCGCCGACCCGACGTACCGGTCGACCTGGACGCTCTGGTGTCCGAGCTGCTCGCCAAGGACCCGGCCGACCGGCCGACCGACGCCGCTGCGGTCCGGGGCCGGCTCGCGGCGCTGCCGGCCTCGTCCGATGCCGCGACGGCGGCCGACGCGCCGGTCGCGGTGGTGGCGGCCGCCGCGCCCCGTCTCGCCGGCGCCGACCTGAGCCCCGGCGGCCCCGAGATGGCAGGTCGAGGCCCGGCCGATCCGGGTCGGGAGGTCGCCGGCGCACCAGTTCCGGCGGAACGCGGCTCCGGCACCGGGCGGGCTAGGACCCGGCGCTGGCGAGGCCTCCTGCTGCTGGCGGCCGCTGTGCTAGGCGTCGCGCTGCTCGCGCTGGCCGCCGTCGCGCTGCTGACCCCGGACACCGACTCGTCCGTCGCCGAACCCACCGTGCCTGCTGCCCCCACCCCCGCCGCCGCACAGCCGAGCAAGCCGGCCGTGCCGGTCACCGTCGCACCGACCAGGCCGTCGCTCGCCTCCGCGACCCGCACCCCGGCCAGCCGGACGCCCAGCCCGCGGGCCATCTCGCGTACGCCGAGCCCGACCCCGCCCGCGGACCCCATCGCCGCCATGCGCATGTCGGTCCGGGAGCAGGTGGAGACCGGCCAGTTGAGCCCGGACGCGGCCAAGGACCTGCACGCCAAGGTGGACGCGATCGCCAAGGAGATCGCCGAGGACGACACGACCCAGGCGCAGGAGCAGATCAAGAAGCTGCGCGACAAGCTGTCCGAGCTGCTGCGTGGCGGCAAGCTGACCGCCGACGGGTACGACACCCTCAGCGCGGATGTCGACCGGATCGCCGCCGAGTTGCAGTAGGCGCGTGCGGCCCGGGACAAAACGGTCGAGCTGATGGCCGGAGGCCGGCTAGGGTGCGCCCGTGTCGTCACCACGCCTTGAGAAGATCACCACGGACAACGTCCTGGCCGCCTGCGCGATCGCGGTCCGGCCCGACCAGGAGGGCCTGGTCGCGCCGGTCGCCCGGTCGCTCGCCGAGGCGTACGTCCAGCCGGAGGTCGCCTGGCCGCGACTGACCGTCGACGGCGACCGACCGGTGGGCTTCCTGATGGCCTTCTTCGACATCCGGTGGCGCGACGACGACCCGAGCGACGTCCGCTCCGGGCTGTGGCGGCTGAACATCGCCGCCGGCGAGCAGGGCCGGGGGTACGGCCGCTTCGCCGTGGCGTCGCTGACCGGGGAGATCCGCCGCCGGGGCGGCACCCGCCTGTTCACCACCTGGGCGCCGGGCGGGCACGGCCCGGAGCGCTTCTACCGGCGGCTCGGCTTCCGCCTCACGGGCGAGACCAGCGGCGATCAGGTGGTCGGCGAGCTGGATCTCTGACCCGCTCAGTGCCAGGTGGCGGCGGCCCGCCGCAGCCGGTCGTTGATCGCGCGCCCCACCCCGACGTCCGGGACGGGCTCGGCGACGATCTCGGTCACCCCGGCCGCGTCGAGCCGGTGCAGGGCGTCGAAGAGCCGCGCGGCCGCCGCGGTCAGGTCACCCTCCGGCGAGAGCACCTCCACCGCCGCCCACCCACCGGCCTGCGGGGCTTCCCGGAAGGCGAGGAAACCGCGCCGGCCACCGTCGCCGGGCGCCGGCTCCGCCGTCCCGAGCCGCAGCGGCGTACGCGGGGCGTAGTGCGCCGCGAGGGTCCCGGGCGCCACCGGCTGGCCGGAGCTGCCCGGCCGTACGGTGACCGGGCCGACCGCCTCGACGAGCGCCTCCACCGGCAGCGCGCCCAGCCGGAGCACCACCGGCCGGTCGCCCCGGGCGTCCACGATGGTCGACTCGATGCCGCACCGGGTGGGGCCGCCGTCGAGCACCACGTCGACCGCGGCGCCCAGCCCCGCCACCACGTGCTCGGCTCTGGTGGGGCTGAGCTGTCCGAACCGGTTGGCACTGGGGGCGGCCACCGGCACGCCGGCGGCGGCGATCAGCGCGCGGGCGGCGGCCTCGTCCGGCACCCGGACCGCCATGGTGTCCAGCCCCGATGTGACGATCGGCGGGATCGCCGCCGGCCGGTCCACGATCAGGGTGAGCGGACCGGGCCAGAAGCGCTCGACCAGCGCGGCTACCGCCGGCGGCACCGCGCCGACCAGCGCCGGCAGGTCGGCCGCGTCGGCCAGGTGGGTGATCAGCGGGTCGAAGCTCGGTCGGGCCTTCGCCTCGAAGATCCGCGCCGCCGCCCGGGCGTCCAGGGCGTTCGCGCCCAGCCCGTAGACCGTTTCGGTGGGGAAGGCGACCAGCCCTCCGGCACGGAGGACGGCGGCGGCTTCGGCGATGCCGCTGTCGGCCGGCAGGACGCGCGGAGATCCGGTGGTCACGCCCCGACGCTAGCCTGCCGCCGGGCCGCCGCTGCCACGGGCCGGGGGAGGCGGGCTTCCGGATCCGGGTCAGGGCGGTCCGCGAGCCGGACGACGGCGCGGAGCGGACTCCGCAGGGTTACCTGCTGGCCCAGAAGCCCGCGCGCCCGCGCTGACCGCCGGCGCCCGGAACTCGGTTGCCACGTCCGGGGCGACAGGCCGAGGATGACCGCGATGAGTGCCGTGAAGATGCACGCCGACGAGGTCGAGACGACCGTCCACCTCGTCCACCGGCTGCTCGCCGGGCAGTTCCCGCACTGGGCCGACCTGCCGATCAGGCCGGTGGCGTCGTACGGGACCGATCACGATATCTACCGGCTCGGTGAGCGGCTGGCCGTCCGGCTGCCCCGGATCGGCTGGGCCACCGGGCAGGCAGCGAAGGAAGCCGAGTGGCTGCCCCGGCTTGCGCCCCACCTCCCGCTGGCGCTGCCCGTCCAGTTGGCGATGGGCCGGCCCGCCGAGGGCTACCCCTTCGGCTGGTCGGTGTACGAGTGGCTGACCGGCGAGAACGCCAACGGCAGCATCGACGACCTGGACCGGGCCGCCGTCGACCTCGCCGCGTTCATCACCGCGCTACGGCGGATCGACACCGCCGGCGCGTTCCCGCGGAGGAGGGGCAGCCGGGGCGGGGCGCTGGCGGAGTTCGACGACGGCGTACGCCGGGCGGTCGAGCAGCTCGGCGACCGGATCGACGGTACGGCCGTCCTCCGCTCCTGGCAGGAGTCCCTGGACGCCCCGGCGTGGGCCGGGCCGGAGGTCTGGGTGCACGGCGACCTGCTGCCGGGCAACCTGCTGGTCGTCGGCGGCCGGCTCACCGCGGTCATCGACTTCGGGGGGCTGAACGTCGGCGACCCGGCGTGTGACCTGCAGCCGGCGTGGAACGTGTTCGCGGGGAGCAGCCGGCGGCGGTTCCGTACCGAGCTGGACGTCGACGACGCGTCGTGGCTGCGCGGCCGGGGCTGGGCGCTGTTGCAGGCGGTGATCGCCCTGCCCTACTACTGGGACACCAATCCCGGCATGGTCCGCCAGGCGTCACACGCGCTGTCCCAGGTCCTCGCCGACTCACCTACGTGAGGACAACGACCGGCGTCAGCTCAGCACGCCCAGCCGCTGGCGGGCGGCCTCCAACCCCTTCTCGTTTCCCTCGTTGCTGGCGATTCCGGTCAGGTCACCGGTGGTGAGCCGGCGGGCGAAGTAGTCGGCCTGCACCGCCCAGCGGAACCGCAGCATGGTCAGCAACCCGTGCTCCACCTCGGCCCGGCTGACGGTCCCGCTCGCCAGATACGCCTCGATCAGGCACTCGGCCCGCTGCGGGCCGCCGACGTACATCACCGCGGAGGCGAGGTCGTAGAGCAGGGGACCGCTGGTCGCCGTGCTCCAGTCGATCAGGCCGCAGACCCCGGTCAGGTGGTCCAGTCGGAAGGCCTCCGGTGCGGGATCGGTGTGCAACAGGCCCCACGAGAGGGCGGCAGGATCGAGCGCCTCGTACGCCGCAACAGCACCCGCAACCGACGGCCGGGTCCAGGGACGCACCGCCAGGTGCGCGGCCTGGACGTCCACCCAGTGGAAGCGGTCGGCGTCATCGATCGGCACCTGCCGCAACGCCTCGTGCACCCGGCCGAGAATTCGACCGATCAACCGCTGGTCATCCGGTGTACTGCCGGACAGTTCCTCCCCGTCGACCCGATGCAACAGCGCGAGCGGAATGCCGTCGAGATCGGCGACGGGGCCTCCGTGCCTCGTCGCCACCGGGGCGCCCGCTGGGACTCCCGCCGCCTCAACGTGGCCGGCAACCGTGAGACCAGCCACGAAGGACCGACGTGAGGCCGGCGCGACGGCCTTGGCGACCCAACGCTCCGCCCCGGCGGTGACGAACCACGTCGCCGAGTTCATTCCACCGTGGTGCGGCTCCACATTGGCATCTGTCACGCCCCATGCGTCGGCCAGACACCGACGTACCTTTTCCTCAGCGATCACCCGGTGAAGTAGAGCAGCGGCGGCCGCAACTGGCGAGCGATTACTGCGCGATGAGTATCTGGGCCGGTGGCGCCGCACTCGTCGGCTTCGGCCGTCCGGCCCTGGGTCATCTGAGCTTCGAGCCCGACCGATATCCGGAAGTCGGCCACTGGTTGCTGGGCGTGGGGGTAACGCTGGTGGTGGGAGCGAGGCGGTTGCTGCCGGTCGGATGCGCAGCTCAGGTCCCGGCTGGCTGGTTTGAGCCTCCAGCGGCCTGGAGCGTCGCTGTACTTCTGTGCTGTACGACCAGCGATCCAAGGTCGCGGGCCAGAACGATCACGCCGTCCTGCCCGGTGGCCCGCTCGGGCGATTGAGCAGGTCGACGAGTTCCCGGACGGCGGCGTGGAAGTCCTCGTCCGGAGTGAAGTGGTGGCCCTCGATCGGCGGCGGCACGGTGTCCGTGGGCGGGATCTCCAGGCCCTTCGGGTCGTGTACTCGCCGGTCCACGGCGGCCGCCGGGTCGTGCGGCGGTATTCCATCGCGGGCGAAGACCGGTCCGCCTATCGGGTCGGTGTTACGCCACAGGTTGATCCACCGCCACTGCAGCCGGTCGCCCAATTCGCGCAGTGTCTCCTCGTTCACGTACGCCGGAAACAGCCGGGCGTACAGGCGGGCGTTCGGGCTGGCGTAGGTCAGCAGCGCGACCCGTCGTTGGCAGGAAGTGGGCAGGGTAAGCACCGTGGCGGCGGCCAGCGCGCTGCCGTGGCTCTGCCCGGACAGCACGATCGCGTCCCCCTCGGCGGTGAGGCGTTTGATCCGGCGGGTCAGCTCCGGCACGGCCCGCTCCGAGTAGCAGGGCGGGGCGAGTGGGTGCACGGCGCGCGGCCAGAAGGTGGCCACCTCCCAGAGGACGCCGATCAACCGGATCCCGCCGGACCGGTAGGCGACCAGCGCTCCACCGGCGAGGCCCAGAACGAACAGGATGATGATCCAGCGGCCGACATCGGCCGCGAAGACCAACGGGCTGGACAACGCCGGCCCGCCGAGCTTCAGCGCGAGGGTCCCCGGCACGACGTGCCGCACCGACAGGCCGGCCGCGCCGAGAGTGATCAGTGCGATCACTGCGTATGTCGCGAGCAGCGCCGGACCGAGCCGGTCGGCCAGCCGGGCCCGGATCGTGGCGTCCCGGACCGCTCGGACCCGCTCGGGCGGGACCCGGGGGGCCTCAGGGAAATCCCGCCGGACCAGCTCCTCCGCCGCTCGCCCTCGCCTGGCCCGCTGGATCCGGCTGCCGAGCACCGCCATCAGGGCCACGACCAGCAGCGCCAGCGAGAAGCCGAGGATGGCCCACCGGTAGCCGGCCGGGGGCAACAGGGGCGGCGCGCCCGGTGGCAGGGGCCGGGCGAGCGACACGCTGTAGCCCCGGTCCAGGTACTCGGCCATCGCGACGTTCGGCGCGGAGGAGAACGCCACGGCCACCCCGATCGCGATGGAGATCAACACCGGAGCGCCCGACCCGGCAAGAAGTATCCGGCCCGGACGGTGTCGGTGCGGCAGGATCAGAACACCCACCCCGAGCACGACGATCAGCACGAGTTGGCCGACGAGGAGTCCACCGAGCAGTTGCTCGAATCCGGGCAGCGTGCCCTCGGCCCGCCACCCTGGGCGGGGCGCCAGCGCGTACGCCAGGGTCAGCGCGGTAAGCAGGATCGCCGCCCACCGCAGCGACCGGGTGGCGACGCTCACCCCCGACCCCCCGTCACGCCGCTCGAACGCCGGGTGGCAGAGCAGCGCCAGGGCCACCAGGAGCAGGGCCGCGTCGCCGGCCAGGAGCGCGTGGCCGGGCAGCGTGCTCTCGTGCCGGGCCCCTGTCTGTCAGGGTGAGTTGAGGCCAACGGCTCGTAGCAAGTCCGTCTGGCAGGGCGAGTTCAGGATTGAGAAGCGTTGAATACTGCTGTTGACGTCGTGGCGGCCCAGGATGGGGTCATGAGTCGCAAGAGGGGTCCGCGTTCGGACGGGCCGCGGGCGCGCCGGTCGTTCACGCCGGGGCAGAAGTTGGACCTGTTGACCCGGTATGAGCAGGCCGTCGCCGCGGGCGAGGGCGGGGCGTTCCTGCGGCGGGAGGGCTTGTACTCGTCGTTGATGAGTGAGTGGCGCCGAGCCCGTGACGCGGGCTTGTTGCAGGGCAAGCCGGCCGGCGAGACGGTCGGGCGGCCGTCGGCTGAGCAGGCCGAGATCATACGGTTGCGGCGCGAACTGGAACGTACGCAGGCCCGCCTGGCGCGCACGGAGACGGCGTTGCAGATCATGGGAAAAGCGCGCGAGCTCTTGGAGGACATCTCCAGGAGCGAGCCGGACGGTCCGGACGTGTTCGGGCTCGGCAGGCGTTGATGGACGCCTACCGGGAGTTGACCGGTGCGGGGACCACGACGCGGGTCGCGGCGCGGGTGACCGGGATCGCCCGGGCCAGCGCTGATCGCGACCGGCGCCGGCCGAGCCCGACGGCTTCGCTGCGGCGGGTGCCGGCGAACGCGCTCAGTACCGCCGAGCGGGAGCAGATCCTGGCGGTGCTGGACAGCCCGGACTTCGTTGACGCCGCCCCGGCACAGATTTATGCGGCGTTGCTGGACCAGGGCGTGTATGTGGGCTCGATCGCCACGATGTACCGGATCCTGCGTGAGCACCGGCAGGTGCGGGAACGCCGGCGGCTGGCCCGGCACCCGACCCGCAGCCGTCCCGAGCTGGTCGCCCACGGCCCTCGACAGGTCTACAGCTGGGACATCACGAAACTCGCCGGCCCGGCCAAGGGCGTCTACTACGACGCCTACGTGATGATCGATATCTGGTCGCGGTACATCGTCGGGGTGCGCGTGCACGCCCGCGAGTCCGGGCCCCTGGCCGAGTCCATGATGCGGGAGGTGTTCGACGTCCACGGCGTGCCGCACGTGGTCCACGCCGACCGGGGCACCTCGATGACCTCGAAATCCGTCGCCGACCTACTCGAAGACCTCGCCGTGACCCGCTCACACTCGCGGCCGAAGGTGTCCAACGACAACCCGTACAGCGAAGCCTGGTTCAAGACATTGAAGTACGCGCCGGTCTTCCCGGACCGGTTCGCGTCCCTCGCCGACGCGCGAGCGTTCATGACCGACTTCGTGACCTGGTACAACCACGCCCACCGGCACTCCGGGATCGGCCTACACACCCCCGCCGAGGTCCATCACGGCCGCCACCACACCGTGCGCGCTAACCGGGAACAGACCCTGGCCGCCGCCCGGGCAGCGCACCCGCAACGGTTCAGCACGACCCGGCTCCTACCCAAGATCCTCGACCTCCCCGACCAGGTCTGGATCAACAAGCCCGACCGGCAAACGGAGCCTGCACCGCAAGTCGCTTAACTCCCGCTGGCCTCAATCCCTTGACACGTTCCGGGCGGGGGGCACGAGCAGCGATGCGTTGAGCGTGCCGAGGGCGACCGCCACGTGCAGCGACCGCAGTCGGAGCCGAAGGATCCGGGTGTCCCAGAACGCCGGTGTGTCCAGCCGGTGGGCGCCGACCCCCTGCGGCGTCGCGGCGGCGTCCTCCGGAAGCCGCAAGGTCCGTGCCCCGAGCCGCCAGATCAGCACGATCGCAGCGATCGGCACGACGGACAGGATCGCCAGCCGCTGCCCGGGCGGCACGCTGGCGAGCCAGGAGATCCCCCGCCGTCCCTCCAGGCACCTCGGGTATGCCGCGCACTGCCAGGCGATCAGGTCGACCGAGACACCGACCAGGGAGATCACGTACATCGCGGTGATCGTGGCGGCCAGCAGCCGGCAGATCGCCCGGACGGCCGCTCCGGATGGTCCGGCGACGGGCAGCATCCAGACCGCGATGTTGCTGAGCATGAACGGCAGCAGCAGCACCAGCGAGAAGGTCCGGGTGGCGGTGCCGCCGGTCAACGCGCCCCATCGGTACGCCTCCAGCCTCGCCCCGCCCGGGCCGACCGGATCGCCGAACCCCGGCCGGGGGCGGTAGAAGCCGGCTTCCCGGTCACCGGCCACCCGTTCGACGATCGGGCGGTCGAGGAGCCGCTCGGGGCCCCACTCCGCGACCCCGTGCACCCGGATCTCCGTCGTCCCCACCCACACCACCCGTCCTACGTCGCCGAACGGGCGCGGATACCCACCGGCCGGGCCGATACGCCCTCACCGCGGCACTTACCGCTGCGGAAGAGGCTGGGGAATGATGGCGGGCGCGGGCATGACGGAGACCCGCACCACCTGTACGACAGGCGCGAGGGCGATAACCGGCCTGCAGTTCACCAACCGGGGGGAGCATCGGACGCCCGGATCATCCGTCGGGAAATCGGACAACCGCCGGCGTCTGCTCAGACGCAGTGCACCAGCCGGAAGCGCTGGGTCAGCACCAGCGTGTCGTCATCGACGGTGAAACCGGGGTCGCCGAGCTCTGCGCGCACTTCCGCGCTGTGCCAGAACGTCTCGTGCCCCGCCCGCCACTGCGCCACCGACTCATCGCCCTCGCCCTCGTCGAGGGCGTGTTGCAGGTCAACATCGGCCAGCCGGACCACCCGCACCTCGGTCAGCACGATCACCGCAACCCGCCGGTCCTCAGAGGGCATCCCGTCTAGGTGTGTATGGATGTGTCTGTTTCGGGGTGGTCATCGCGCCAGGATGGGGTCGATTCGTGGGTCAGTCGACGGCTCATGTTGTCGATCATGGCCCAGTGGATGTGGG